>JAZLKO010000077.1:0-10017 GCA_045597685.1 Prevotella sp. | reverse complement strand
TTAATTCAGAAATTTGTTGTACCTTTGCCATGACGATAATTTTTCGTTTCCCCCAAAACAAGCCTTGCAAAGCAGTTTGGGGGATTTTTCATTATTTTATGCAAAGATACAAAAACTTTATGACAATGGCAATCAAATCGTAAGGTTTATTTCGCTTAATTTGCGACAATCCCTATATTATAGTTACAGCGATTATCACTTCATTCTGGAGTTGATAATCGCTGTAATCTTTTGTACCTATATGTCGTAGTGGTTCTATACTTCCTCACGCAGTTTTGTCATGATGGCTTCTGGATGTTGCAGTTTCCATTTGTGAGGCAGCGTAAGCATTTCTACAACTGCTACAATGTGTAGTTGTAGGAATGCTTACATGTCGCCAACAACTATCTTAATTTTACTCATTTTTACTTGAAAAAACGGTCATTAGGCTGTTGTGCGCTAATGACCGTTTTTGATTTAACCCGATTTGGGTTTAATAGTATTTGATTACTTAATGCCTAATTTGGCTTTTACTTGTGCGGTAACATCTGTGCTAAGTGTTGAACTGATGTAAGGACAAGCACCTGCCTGCATAATGTAAACGAAACCACCTGTATCGCCTACTGCTTTTATTGCCTCTAACAACTTAGTCTGAATAGGTTGCATTTTCTCTTCCTGAGCTTTTGCCATTGCAGCCTGGTTGTCCTGATAGCTTTGCTGTATGCGCTGATAAAGCTCCTGCAGTTCCTGCTGACGGCGCTGCTTTACGTTCTCTACCAATGTTGCTTCTTCTTTCTCGTAAGCTTCAGATTTTTTCTTGAATTCATCTTGCATACTTTGCAGGTCAGCTTCGTATTGTTTTGCTAAAGTCTCAAGCTCTGTCTGAGCTGTTTTCATTTCAGGCATTGCTGCTAACACTTCCTGATAGTTTACATGACCGAATTTCTGAGCAAAAAGACTCATTGGTGCACAAATAAGTGCGATTAAAATTAATTTCTTCATAATTTTGATTTTTTTGATTTAATGATTATTTAATGTAATTACTAGTTGTTTGGTCGTTTTGGGTTTGACGACTGGATTGTCTTGCGGTTTAAATTTTAGGTGTGTTCTATAAATTCTAAAATGATATGAACTCTTATGGTAGCCTTCGTCTTGGATGCTTTCAGTTTCTTTTTGGCATCTTCCTCTGCTTAAATCAATTACATAGTAAACTATGCGCTTGCTTTAACCAAAGAAATCTGCTCAAAAATAATTCTGAAATCATCGCAATATAATTTATAGAACCCACCTTTAGTTCTTTATTGCACTGCAAATCCCATTTTGCGTAACACCTCGTTGCTGATGTCTGCTTTTGGGGAGGCAAAGATTATTCCTGAATCGGAAGAACGGTCGAGCACGAGTGAATAACCATGCTGATTTGACAATTCTTTTACAGCATTATAAATTTCGTCTTGGATAGGGGTCATCAGTGCTTCGCGTTTTTTAAAAAGTTCACCTTCCGGACCGAAATATTTCCGTTTAAGTTCGCTGGCAGACTTCTCTTTTTCCATGATTTCATCCTGCTTTTTCTTTTTCTGTTCTTGTGAAAGAAATACAGATTCGTTTTGATAATTCTTATATAAAGTTTGAGCTTCTGTATTAAGAGCATCAACTTCAGCTTGCCATTTTTTGCTGATTTGATTTAATTGCTCATTGGCTCTTTCATACGCAGGAATATTTTTCAGAATATATTCCATATCGACTAATGCGAACTTTTGTGCAGATGCATTGCTGACAACTGCAAGGAAAGTGATTACAATTAATAAATTTTTTTTCATAATTATTGAATATGTTATTTATCTCAAAATTCTTGACCGAGGATGAAATGGAAATGACTGCCACCAGAACTGTTGCTCTGATATACCTTGTCGAATCCGTATGCCCAATCGATACCCATCAGACCAACCATAGGAAGGAATATTCTCACACCTACACCTGCACTACGTTTCATGTCGAATGGATTGAAGTCGCGTGTTTCTGTCCATGCATTACCTCCTTCAACAAATCCCAATCCATAAATAGTGGTGTTGCCCAATAGGAATGGGTAGCGGAGTTCGAGTGAAAAGCGGTCATAAGCATAACCTGTGTATCCAGATGGTGTGAGTGAACCATTGTCGTAACCACGCAATCCAATGGTTTCTTCTGCATAACTGGTGGAATATCCGCTCATGCCATCACCACCGACATAGAATGTTTCGAATGGTGATTTCTTGTTTTTGTTGTATGCTCCAAGAAGACCTATTTCAGCACGTGTCATCAGTACAAAGCATTTTTGTCCGCTTGTAAGTGCTGTGAAGGTGCGCGATCTGAATTTCCATTTGTGGTATTCTATCCAACGGTATTTCTCCTGCATTTCTTCCTGATAATGGGCGCTGGAATAGTCCTGTGCTAAATGGGCATAATCTTTTCCATCCCATTTTGACCAAGGAGGAGTCAAGGTTGCTGACAAAGAAAATTCAGAACCACGACGTGGGAACAACTGATTATCGGTTGAAGTTCTACTCAATGACAACGTGAGGTTTATGTTGTTGCAATTACCAGTCTGAATCATGAAGTATTGCCAGTTTTTCAGCATATACCGCTGATAAGACAATGTGGCTGACAATTGGAAAAAGTCGTCAGGCCAACGCAATCGCTTGCCCCAACCTAATGAGAGACCAATCAGTTTGATAAACTTGTCTGGGTCGTAGTAATTAGTGTAATTATTGTATGCACTACTTCCGTAACCATACATATAACTATAATAATTATTGTAGTAGGCAGAGTTGTAATAAGTGCTTGAGATATCTGTTTGTTTTGAGAAATACGCACCTACTGAAAGCATATTTGGACGTTTTCCACCAAACCAAGGGTCGGTGTAAGATATGCTGTAACTCTGATAGTAAGAGCCATTAGTCTGTGCGCTTAGTGCCAACTGCTCACCATCACCAATTGGCATGATTCCTCGGTGTGCCTTGTTTTTTCCAAACAGGTTGCGCATGGAGAAGTTGTTGAGCTTGAGGCTGATTCGTCCGATAACTCCAGTCTGTCCCCAACCTAAAGAGAACTCTACCTGGTCGTTGCTCTTGCTGACGAGGTTCCAGTCGATGTCAACTGTTCCGCTTTCGGGATCGGGTTTGACATCAGGCATACAATTTTCAGGGTCGAAATGTCCCATTGATGCTAATTCTCGTGCTGTACGCTCCAAAGCATCTTTAGAGAACAAATCTCCAGGTTTGGTGTGCATTTCACGACGGACAACGTTTTCATACAACTTGTCGTTTCCCAAAATGCGTACACGATTGATATGAGCCTGCGGACCCTCCTGTATTCTCATTTCAAGGTCGATGGAATCACCATCAATATTTATTTCTGTAGGGATACATTGGAAAAACACATATCCATTATTGTAATAGTAGTTGCCTACAGCATCATCATCGCTCTTGATTCTCTTATCAATCAGCACTTGGTCATAGACATCACCTTTTTTCATTTTCAAGGTAGCATCCAAACCATCTGTTGTTACAACAGTATTACCTACCCAAGTGATGCTGCGAATATAATATTTTTGTCCTTCATTTATCTTGAAATGAATGTTGACATGCTTTTCGTCAACATTCCATACAGAATCGCTGACAATTTCAGCATCGCGATAACCAAGAGAATGATATTTGCTGAGAATATTCTTACGGTCCTCTTCAAGTTTCTCAGCTGTGAATTTCTTGCCACTGAAGATATTTGCAAATTTGCCAGCCTCGTGTAATTTACGGAGTACTCCTTTTTTGAAGAAGTTACCCTTCATTACTTTATCTGGAATGTTTTCGTTGCCTTCGAAGGTAATGGAACGGACTTTTGTTTTTTCCTTTTTATCAATATCTACTTCCAGAATTACAAAGTTCGGATTTGTCACATCTTCTATTTCGTTGATAACAATTTCCGCATTCTTAAAGCCTTTATCATCAAAATATCGCTTAGCCAGAATCCTTGCCCTGTCTTTCATGTTCGGGGTTATCTGGCTGCCTTTGATGATGCCGAGTTTAGCTTCCATATCTTCGCGTTCACTCTTCTTGATTCCGGAGTAACGGATTTCAGATATTCGTGGACGTTGTTTCAGATGTATGGTAAGGAATATCTTGTCGCCTATGAGTGAATCGGCAGAAATAGCTACATCCGAAAACAGACCGTTTTTCCAATATCTGCGTATAGCTTCTGAGATGGCAGTACCCGGGAGAGTTATCTCCTGCCCAACCTCAAGACCAGAAAGCCCGATAAGGACATAATCCTCATATCCCTTTATACCTTTAACATTGAGTCCACCGATGTAGCATGTACGTGGCATACCTTCATACGTAAAGGAAGGATTTACAATCTTATCTTGAGCTGTGCAGATGTATGATTGTATGATAACAATTATGCAAGCAATCAGCTTGCGTAAGCCTTGATGCGTTGTAATATAACTATTTTGCGTTTTCATTTTCAATTTGTTCTTCTGTTTTACCAAATCGCCTTTGACGTTTTTGATATTCTGCTATTGCCTTGTGCAAAGCATCTTCATCAAAGTCTGGCCAATATGTGTCACAGAAATATAATTCAGAATATGCTATCTGCCACAGCAGATAATTTGAGATACGTAATTCGCCACCTGTACGTATCAATAATTCTGGATCTGGCATGAAATTGGTATTCAGATGTCTGCTAATTAAGTCCTCTGTAATGTTACTGATTTCTAATTTATCATCCTTAACATTCTGGGCGATTTGCTTGACTGCCTCTGTAATTTCCCATTTGCTGCTATAGCTAAGAGCTACAACCATAGTCATATTGGTGTTATTTGCAGTAAGATCTACCATAGACTGAATTTTCCTTTGCACGTTTTCTGGCAGACGACGGATATCACCGATGGTTTGAAAGCGGACATTGTTGGCCATGAAATTCTCTTCTTCCAATGAGTCAAGAATAAGTTCCATCAACGCTGCAATCTCGGCTGTTGGACGGTTCCAGTTTTCAGTGGAGAAGGTATAAAGTGTAAGAAACTTAACACCTAATCGAGTACATTCCGACGTGATGGTTCTGACTGCATTAACACCTGCGGAATGCCCAAAAGAACGAATTTTTCCACGCTCCGTTGCCCATCGCCCATTGCCATCCATTATGATAGCGATGTGCTGAGGGATTCGGGTTTTATCAATCTCTACTGCCATACTATATTTAATTATTACATTGTCTGCATTTAGCCATGAAGCTATAAGTGAAATACAGTTTCAATTCGCCAAAACTGTCAGTATTTTTAAATACTCCTGATGACTTGATTCCGTATGGATCATCATAACCATCTAATTTATCAGAACTGGTTAAATGATAGATATATTCAAGTCCCAAGTTCAATCTTTCGGCTAACTTATATTTCACCCCTATTCCAACAGGAATATTGAAAGAGGTTGTGTTATATTTCTCATTGATAAGTGCATCAGTCTTTTTACCATCGACATAACTGTATCCTATTCCAATAGCAAGGTAAGGAACAAGCCGATACAGACGTCTGTAATCACCCGACATGCCATGGCGCCAGAAATTATATTCATACATAAAACTGGCATCATAAACAATTGAAGAGAAAGAATATAATTCTATAGGAAAATAATTGTCAAGGACACTGAAATTACCTTTAATTTTTCCCATAGACAGGTCAAGTTTAAAAGCCATGTGCTCATCTGGCAAGTATTTCATCATCACAGAACCTTTGGGTTGGAATCCTTTGAACATTTTTCCATTGAAATCACCAAAATAGTTCCACATACCAACTCCGCCACCAATTTCCATACGATAATAATCAGCCTCCTGACCCACACAAACCGTTGTCTGTATAAGCAGAATAAATGAAATCATATAGAATCTGCAACTTTTCATTTCCATGCAAGGCGGTTTAGGCGAGCACGCCATACATTACCTGTATTACCGATTATCCATAGAATATTATTGCTGTCAACAGCCATTGCCATGTTATCAGGTGTCTCAGCAAATTCTGTTGGGATAGTATAAATACTGTTTTTGTTCCAAATCAAACCCTCGTCGTTTGAGCTGTAGAAACCATCTGGCTGGTAAGCTAATAACTGATTATCGTATAGTACTACTGCCGCATTACCAGTTTTTTTTAGTTGATATTCGGTACTTGGAGCATAAACTGACCTCATCCAATTATATGATTTGCTGTCGGCACGTTTCTCAATCGTCTTTTGCCATATCATTGCATGATTATCATCAGGATATTTCTCTGAAGAACGGTTTCCGATAATAATCACTTTTTCTGTCTGGGAATTTGACGCAACTGATTTTATTGTATATGAAAAATCTTGAGATGGCAAAAATACGGTATCTTCTGCATCCATATTGTCGCGCTGCCAAGTAAGTCCGCCATCGTTGGAAAACATTATCCAACCATCCTTCAAGCCATACATTTCCAATGTTCCAGCTGCAATAAGTTTGTCTAATGATGCTGTAGATACGAAATTCCAATTTATTGCATCAGCAGAACGATAAACGTTTCCGTCGGTCAGCGCATATAATTCACCATTGTATGCGACAATATTGCTGTAAGTATCAGAATTAAGGTTTATTGATGGGTTCAGTCTGTCCCAACTAACCCCATTGTCAGAAACAAAAACATTTGTAACTGCGCCATTTGAACAAAAAGCATACAACTTGTTTTCAAGGCAGAAAGTTTTTATTTTTTCGCATGCCAAGTCTGGGACGTTGGCCATGAATGTCCACTTGACTGAATCGCCCTCTTCTTTATGGATATTTAGCGACACAGAATATTTTCTATATATGCCCGACCCATCGGAAGGATACACGCGAAACTCGACAGGACTTGTGAAATCCATTGTATCGGTAGAACTGAACGCATACACGGTGTCAGATGGTTCAATACAATAAGCCACTACCCCATTCTTGTAGGCGCTTGCATTGCATAGTACTTGCGAAGCGTCATAGTTTTTCGGCAAGGAATCCCTATTGAAGACGATTCCGTTAATATGGTCTATATCAAACTTGTAGGTAGTTGCACTTTTCATTACAGAATAGACGGAATCCCCTCCGGTTGAACTGATGGTATGATTCCACGCCTTTACCGACTGAAGATAGAAAGATGCCAACGCAGCATCATTATCTACGCTGACAACGGTATCCTTGTCGTTCAGACACGACACAAATGTTGCCGAAATTAGCAACAGCAAAAATAGATATTTAATATTTTTAATCATCTTAATCATGTAAAATCACATTTAGGCTGCAAAGTTACATATAAATAAACTAAAAATATTATTAATGTGATTTTTTAAATGCTTTTAATAAAATAAATCTTAAAATTACCCTATTTATTCAATTTCCAAGTAGCTCCATCCTTTGTATCCTTGATTTCAAAGCCAAAATCAGATAAATCATTCCTGATTTTGTCGCTTGTTGTCCAGTCTTTGTCGGCTTTTGCCTTTGCACGCAATTCTAATAACATTTCAATAGCCTTGCCAAAAGCTTCTTCCCGCCCTTCGCCCGATTGCCGATTGATTGCGGTAGAAGTCTGGCTATTTCTCAGACCTAAAATATCGAATGCAAACATGTTGATAATTTCGGATAGGGTTTGCAAATCCGATTCTGTAATACTCCCCTTTTTATCAACAAGACTATTGATTGTGCGACAAGCATCAAATAAGTGACTAATAACAATCTGAGTATTCAAATCATCATTCATAGCATCATAGCATTTATCCTTGAGTTCAGTTACAAGTTTTTTCGTGTTTTCATCAGTGGTACTACCCGCTTGTATTCTGCTCAAATTGGCGATTCCATCAAGAAGTCTTTCAAGTCCTTTCTGCGCACTCAGCAATGCCTCATTACTAAAATCCACAGTACTCCTATAATGTGCCTGAAGAATGAAAAACCTTATCGTCATTGGAGAATAGGCTTGAGTCAGAGAGTCGTGGTTGCCAGTGAAAAACTGCTCCAAAGTAATAAAATTGCCAAGGCTCTTACCCATTTTCTGACCATTGATTGTAATCATGTTGTTATGCATCCAATATTTCACCATCGGTTTCCCTTGTGATGCTATTGATTGTGCTATTTCGCACTCATGATGAGGGAAAACAAGATCCATACCACCACCATGAATATCAAACTCATCACCGAGATATTTTCTCCCCATGGCCGTACATTCACAATGCCATCCAGGGAATCCCTCACTCCATGGACTTGGCCAATGCATAATATGTTCTGGCTGCGCTTTTTTCCATAATGCAAAATCCACTTGATTGCGTTTTTCGCCAACGCCATCCAATTCACGTGAATTATTTATGACATCGTCAAGATTACGATTAGACAAAATTCCATAATGATAATCCTTGTTGTATTTTTCAATATCAAAATAAATGCTTCCTTGACTCTCGTATGCATATCCATTTGCAAGAATTGATTTCACGAGTTCTTCTTGCTCTATGATATGACCAGATGCCAATGGCTCTATGCTTGGTGGCAGTACATTAAGAGTTTCCATTGCTTTGTGGTAGCGGTTAGTGTAGTATTGCGCAACCTCCATCGGTTCCAGTTGCTCAATGCGCGCTTTCTTTGCAATTTTATCTTCACCTTCGTCAGCATCATGCTCCAAATGACCTACATCAGTAATATTTCTTACATAACGAACCTTATATCCGAGGTGTTTCAAGTAACGGAATAAAATATCAAATGTTATTGCAGGTCGTGCATGTCCCAAATGTGGATCGCCATAAACGGTAGGACCGCATACATACATACCAACATGATTGGCATTTATTGGTTTGAAAACTTCTTTAATTCGTGTAAGAGTATTGTAGATTAGCAAATGTTGTTCCATCGTTCTGAATCATTAAATGTAATATACGATTAAAAAAATTGGGCACAAAGTGCCCATAAATATTGTACCCAGACCCGGGATCGAACCGGGATGGATTGCTCCACTGGTGTTTGAGACCAGCGCGTCTACCGATTCCGCCATCTGGGCTTCAAAAGAGGAGGCGACTCCCCTTTAGACTTAAGTAGTAATTTTACTTTTTACTTGCAGCTACAGAAACCTTGCGGAATTCCTTACCAACTTTTGCCAATTCGAGTGTAGCTTTACGAACACGTGCAGCGGCAGCCTTGTTAGTGTCAACTTTCTCAATGTCTGCCTGAATAGCAGCGCAAAGAGCTGCAATTTCATTTGCTAATTTCTTCATTGTTATTAAGTTTAAATTTAAATACGTCCGCAAAGGTAGTAAAAAAAAATAATTCACCAAATATTTTTTTTGAAAAATGCATATTTTTTAGGTGAATACTTAACATTTTTCGTTTTTTTAATAAAAAAATTAAAAAATAACCATTTAATAGCTGTCATAAATTCCCTTTTTGTACCTTTGCATCGTCAATAAAAAGTATTAGATTTTTATTATGAAAAAGTTTATTTTTATTTTTCTTGCTTTGGTATCAAGCCCGCAGATTTTTGGCGAGGAAGTAATGGAAAAAATCGATAATGGTATATACGTTGTTCGCACAGCAACCTTGTGCTCCGTAAAAGGCTATAAAAGCCCTACGCCATTAGAGGTGTATATAAATAAAAAAGGAGTCGTCACCAAAGTTATTGCCTTGCCCAACCGTGAGACTCCAAAATATTTCAAGCAAATAAAAGAACTTTTTATTCCAAAGTTGTCCGGGAAAAAACTTAAAGATATCGACAAGTTAGATGCAGTGACTGGTGCCACGATGAGTAGTGATGCTGTCAAAGAAAATGTGAAAGTGGCATTAGAATATTTCAAAAAGCATAAATAGGAATTGCAACGTATATCAATAAAAAAGACGGAACGTATCGCACTCCGTCTTTTCCTGTTTTCCGCAATGGGGTGACCCAAATCGAGGTTAGGGTTTCACGCCGATAGCATCCAGTAGCTTC
Source organism: Prevotella sp. (assembly GCA_045597685.1). Lineage (GTDB taxonomy): Bacteria > Bacteroidota > Bacteroidia > Bacteroidales > Bacteroidaceae > Prevotella. The sequence continues at coordinate 71 of JAZLKO010000077.1, read as the reverse complement.
GTGACCTCCTCATCGTAGTCTGTGCGGAGCATGACGGACATCTTCTTTCCGTTGTATGGATTCACATACTC
>JAZLKO010000076.1:0-3225 GCA_045597685.1 Prevotella sp. | reverse complement strand
TATCCCTGGCATCGTTTTAACGGCTTGCCAGGGATCATTTTATCTACGGAAGTGGCGCACAACCTCACGTTCTGGCTCTGCCTGATCGAGTTGGTTGGCATCGAAGCAATAGTCAGGACTGTCACTCTTGACATTGCCTCGCCAAAGGTGCGTTGGTGCGCTCCTCTGGGTGATGGCAGTATAAGAGTTAAACATGCAGAAGTAGCGTTCGTTGCCTGTTGCTTGCGGTATGCGGTTGACATATTCATTGATGTCAGGGTTCGACTTGTCGAGTTCTGCAAACATACTTGCACACTGCTGACCATTGTCAGCCTGCATAAAAGCGTTTCGAACTCCTTTGACAAGATCTCGCTCAATCTCCCACAATGGTTTTGAATAGTTCATGTGGTACTATGTAAATTGGACATAGGATCGAAATAGAATATGTGATAATCTAAGATGGAATCATCTTATCAAGATTGATGACTGACGGTATAACCGCCTGAATTTAAGCATAATTTCAAGCTGTATCGGTTGTTTTGTTCCCCAAACGGTTCCAATTCAAAAGATTGTTGATAATCTACGCATCATATTATTGTTGAAATTACGATGATGCTAATTTTAGCACAAGACGGTCAACAAGACAAGACGAGCAAATAGATGTCTAAAATGAGCTGCAGAAATGTTTGTTGTTTGTTTTGTTTGTATGCCCCTATGGGTAGGGTGCTCAAAATAGACGTTTGTAACGCGACCCAAAAGTGCTAATTTGGGCAATATCATTCTTGCTGATTTTTAACACTTCACAGGTCAAAATAGTTCTTTGAAAATTTGCATATATCACTGATTCTTAGTAACTTTGCACATAAATAAGCAACTTAAAATCAGTAGATAGCATGGCAAAAACAGACAAGGCCAAGAGCATAAAAAGTCGTCTCAAAAACACGAATGCAAAATTGAAGCGTAGAGAAGCGAAGATTGCTCAGATGAAAGCAAGGATAGCCGAGCTGGAGGCAGAAGCTAAAAAAAAAGCGGTCTCCCGTGCTATGGAGCAAGCTCTCCAGAGTATTACAAGACAATCCCAGGACATCAGTTCTCGGAGTTCGTCGTCCGATATGCTCTCATGCTCAGATGCGAAACAAATGCAAGCTCTAGAGATATTGTCAAGGCTCTTGAAAGATTAGCTGTTCTGACGTATGGCCTTGTTGACAACATTCCTTCATACAACACCATCGACAGCTGGGTTCGAAAGTGTGGCCTTGACGAGATCAAGCATACGCCTGAGGCTCTAAAGGACATTGACTACGCAGTGATGATAGACGAGTGCATGATGATAGGCAGCCAGAAATTGCTTCCTGTTTTGGCAGTTCCTGCAGAGCACCAAGGTCATCCCCTGCAGTTGGAAGACGTCAAAGTCATAGCCTTCAACGTCCAGTCCAGTTGGAATGCAGAGGATGTGAGCAAGACCCTTAGTGCGGATGTGGAAATTGTCGGGAAGGCGCCCAAGTATGCCATTTCCGACAATGGCTCGACAATGCGCAAGGCCATTGGACTCTCCGGATACACTTGGCATCGAGATATCAGTCATACTCTTGCCATGTTCATGGAACGTGTCTACAAGAATGATCCTGATTTCGTGGTATTTAACAAGAAATTGGCAACTTGCAAACAGCAATACTGCATGAAGGAAGTAGCTTATCTCCAATCCCCCAACCAACGCACAAAAGCAAGGTTTATGAACCTCTCTGAGGGTGTCGGATGGGCTGATACCATGTTGCAGATATTTCCAAAGCTTAGCCCCTTGGAACAAGAAGTGTTCTCCTTTATACCGGCCTATGCCTCTTTTATAGAGGAGATGAAGGAAATGGTATCATGCATTCATTTCATAGAGACAGAAATGAAACAGCATGGGCTAAGCCGTAAAACCATCGCAACATGTAAGAAGCATGTCTGCCTGACAATCATGCGTGGGAACGAACGGATGAGAATGGTCGGACAGTACATACTCGAATATCTGGCAGGAGAGCACAATATACTTGCCGATACTGAGGTTGTCAACAACTCATCGGATATCATAGAGTCCGCTTTCGGCATCTTCAAATACATACAGTCGCCCAACAAACTGAACGGTGTCACCGCACATGTTTTGCATCTGCCGATGAGACTGGCTTTTGCTGGTGAATCTGTTTCAAAGAACTATAATGTCAAAGATCGCTTATGTAGAACCAAAAACAAGGATATCAAACTCTGGCGAGATGAAAATCTGCTGGAGAATCTTGTTGCCAAACGCATCAAAACTCTCAAATCCTCTTAAAAACACGGTCGCGTTTTCGGTACGTATTTTGAACACCCTAGCCATGAGGGCTCTTTTGGCTCTCATTCAAGGATGGATTTTTCAGGTCTTCGGCAAGCTTGAAAGCTTCGCTGAAATCTCAGAAAGTCTCATGTACGCACATGCGCGAACTTTTTAAGGGTTGACTAGTTACCAAAAATAAAGCCAGCAACGAAAAAAAAATCATACAGCACGGCATTCCTTGACAAAAAAATGTCTGAAAGAATTATAAATTATGAATTATGCATTATTATTACTATCTTTGCAGCGGATTCAGTGATTCTGAAATAATGCATAACCACAAAATCCTCAGGACAATTGCCACAACAACAATGTCCATGTTATTTCCCACCTTTCAAGGAAACGTTGTGGCACAAGTAGATACCATCCAAGGAATGGCATCCTACTATGCTGATTCATTTCATGGGCAAAAAATGAGCAATGGCGAACCATACAACAAGGATAGTATGACCTGTGCACACCTGACATTCCCCTTTGGAACGATGGTAAAAGTGCGCAACCCAAGAAACGGACATGAGGTGTATGTGGAAGTAACCGACCGAGGTCCACATACCAAAAGAAGAGCCATAGACCTGAGTAAAGCCGCAGCGCGTGAATTGGGTATTATTAGTTCTGGCATAGCAAAAGTGGAAATCATCCCATATTTCTATCGTACACCCTATCGTTTCCCGAAAGAAAAAATGGAGTTGCCGGAACCGGAATGGCTGCTTGACTCTCTTCCGGAAGTGGAAATTATCCCTTTACCGAACATTATGGTGCTAAACGGGCAAGAACAACAAACTGGCACAATACGTCCGAAAAACGAATAAAGGGAAACAAAACCTTTTCACGGAAAAAATAAATCGAGTAGGAGGAAAACGAAGTAGTTTTCTTCCTACTTTCGTTTTCCGACCTCT
>JAZLKO010000075.1:0-56418 GCA_045597685.1 Prevotella sp. | reverse complement strand
GCTTGCACCTGCTGCACCTACTGTAAATTCTACACCGTTCTGACTATTACTTCCAACTGTACTGCGGAGGTGAATGTCGGCTGTCATTGTGAATGGAGTGCCTTCTGCGAGTTTCTCGCTGTATGCATTTGAGTACATACCGGTACCATTTGATGTACGTGTACCAGCGGCTGCACGCAAGTAGTGGTTGCCGTTTGCGTCCTCACCAATTTCTGGATCGAAACGACCACCTACCTGAGTACTCCAGTCTGCTGCTGCACCATTCTCATAATCCTGAGAGTAATATACTGTAGCCTGAGGAGCACTTACCTTCCAACGAGGATCACCAAAACCATTTATACCAGAGTAAGAATCATCTGCTGGAGTGAAGTTATCCTTCAGGTCGATTTCCTTAGAAAGGTCGAGAGCAGTTGTAGGAACTACGAATGGCTTTTCACCAATGATAAGGAGTGAGTCAATTGTTGCATATGAGCTTGCATCCGTTCCATCAACAGGGTTGGTGATACCGATGATAGAGTTGTCGGCTGCTGTGAAGTTTCTGACTGCTGAACCAGCAATCTTCTGCAGATACCTTGTGTTGTAGAAGATGTTGCCCTTGAAATCGAAAGTTACGTTGTTCTTGTTAGGATAGTTGTTTGCAAATTCCTTGTTAGAAGGAAGGTTGACAAATGTGTTGTTTGTCATTACCCAGCTTTCCTTAGCATCGAACTGAGGCTCTGCCCAAGCCTTCTGAGCCTGAGAGTTGCTGTTGTTCTGGAGGCGGAGGAATCTGTTGTCATTGCTTTCTACTATATTATACAATGTAGAACCTTCGATAATGATATCCTTGATAGAACCTTCATTATTGCTATTGCCTGTCCAGTTAATGTAAGAATCAATACCAGTTGCTACGTCGAACTGAGCGATAGTGTTTACAATCTTCAATGTCTTCAGGTTCCACTCACGCTTGTTAGCGCTGATCCATGAAGTATGGATGCCTGAGAAATTACAGCCATTGATAACGATAGCACCTGTGTTGTAGAATGCCTTTGCACGGAGGTTGTTATCCTCACCTTCTGTTACAGGATATTTAGCACCTACGAGTACTGAGTCAGGATTTGCTGACAATGCGATAGGAGCAATAGTATTGTTGTCACAATCGAAGTTAACATTATTGATTTCAATGCCTTGCATACCTGCAATCTGTCCAGTAGGACCCAGTTTTACAATAGCACCATTACCATTGACAACGAGGTTAACAAGGCCAGCATCAACAGGATTCTTCAAATCATAGGCAACTGTACCATCAAGAGTAATAACAGCGGTTTCTCCCTGAACTTTTCCTGCTACTGCTTCTGCAATCATATTACCTAAGTCTGGAGTACTTGAATATGTAAATACATCCCAGCCACCTTCCCATTTTTGCAGTTCAGGAGTACCCTTGTATAAAAGCCATTCGCCAGTAATTTCAGCAGAAATAGTACCGCCTACTTCCCAAGTTTCAGGAACATTATACTCATAGAGTTCAACAGCTGTTCCGTTAACATTAGTATAGACTCCATTTTTATATCCAGAACTTGTCACATAGAAAGAGTCAATAGGAAGATTAGTAAGAGTAACGTTAACCTTAGTTGAAGTTTCTTGAGCAGGAAGTTTTTCCATCAGTTCTGCAAGAGAAGCAAATGAAGGGATCTTCTTATAAGTCTTGCTTACTTGAGCACTTTCATTATCACCCTTCTTTGCCATAGCATAAATTGTAGAAGTTTCCTCAACTTTAATAGGACCTTCGTACAATACTGCATTCATCGAAGTCACTTCTTCACCGATGTGATAGTAAATGTCAGCACCCTCAGTGTCACAAGTAAGAGAAACCATTACTGAGCCTACAAAGTCTGTCTCTGTTGGAGCAAATACTGGAGCTTCAACTGCACCTGCTGGAAGTTCGTAGTTTACACCAAATACCACAAAACGTTTGTCTGATGCAAATGTAATTTCTGTAGCACCATTAGACTCAAATGTGTAATAGTGGTCATAGGCATTTCCAACCAGAGTAAAAGGAGGATTGCTAGTAATACCATCATCAGAAGCAATGGTATATTCAACTCCATTTACGGTCATTGTCGTTGAGCCTGCGCCCTTCCAACCAATAGCATGGAAGTGTAAAGTCTTTGTGCCTGCAGGGATAGTAATCGTGCAAGAACCAGCCTTTGAAGAGGTGCCACACTTAACACCATTATACTCTCCTTCATCATATTTGATAACAGCTGCTTGAGAGTTTGCTCCTGCTATTAATTCAACATTGCTGGTATAGGTTTTTGCATAATCAGATGCAGGAGCCTCTCCAGCAGGAACTATCTGAAGCTGAGCAATGAAGAGGTTGGTACCAGATTCTGAACGGGTCATGCGGAATACGCCCTGACCTGCTGCATCTTTTGGAACAACGTATTTTACCACTGCTGGTTCACCACCTGAATTGATATCTGGGAAGTCATCGCCACATGACATTGATGACGTTGTACCTTCTGCACCCCAGAGGAACTGAATACCTGACTTCTTAGAAGCATCACCCTTGTTCTTGAATGCATAAACGATGATTGTATCGCCTTCTGAAAGACTCTTATCGAGAGTTACAGTAATATACTTAGGTGTGTCTTCTTTGAGGTCTTTCTTACCATTCAGACAGATTGTGTAGTATTCGAGCTGTTGATAATTCACGCGAGTTGTATCGCCAACAGCAATAGCTTTACCACCAACTTCTTCTACAGTTCCTTCTGGTGACTGCCATGAATAGTAAGCGTTGCTTGCGAGAGGAGGAAGCAAAGAAGGAGCCGAGTACTTAACCTTGATAACGCTAATCTTGCAAGTTCCTACAGCTGCAAATGTCTTGCTTGTTACAGATTCACCTTCTGGAGCATTCCATACTGTATGAGTCTTTGTGCAAGTTTCGAATTCAGCTTCCTCGCCAAACAGACTACATTCTGTACCAGTGAAGTCAATGCTTACGATTTGATATCCTTCAGGAACAAAGAATGTGAATGAACCACCACTCTTGTAAACGCGGAGGTCAGTAACACCACTCGAATTCCAAACGCGTGTAGCAGTTCCAGCATCTGTAGATGTCATGGTTACATCACCGCTTGTCAACGTCATTCCTGTAAGGTCCGTTGCCTTTCCATCCGCTGGCTTTTCAATTCCTAATGCTGCAAGACCTTCGTCAGTATTGAATACGAATGATGCATAAGAATTTGGATTCTTTTCAACATCAATTTCCATTACAGCTTCCTTATCATTAAATTCAAGATATGCATCCTGAACAACCTTAATCTGAGCCTTACCTGGAGCAACAGCTGTTACAACACCCTTTGCATCAACAGTTGCAATCTCTGGAGTCAGAGATTCGAATGTTGGAGTTGAGAATGTATTACTTGAAGTAATCTTGACTGTTTCGCCTACATAAACTGATTTTGCGTCATCTGCAAATGCAAATTCTGCATCTCTGAAATTGATAACTGCACGGAAGAGACCGTTTGTGTTTACATAGTAGCCTGATGAAGCAAGAGCCTTTGTTGGGAATGAGATAGCATAGCCATCGTATGTACCACCGACAGTCTTGTCTGCCAAAAATACATCTAATGGCATCCCACCTTCAATATCAATACCTAAATCGCAGCTACTCAACTGAAAAGTAGGTTTTACCATTGTCGGATCTTGAGCATTGAGATACAGATAAGCGTTCTCATACAATGTATAAGTTTTAAAAGGAGAAGTTGAACCGTATGGGTTCTTGATTCGATAGATATCTCTGTATGTCTTATGCTTTTGAACTTCTACATCATAAACAGGACCTGTTACACCGAAGTTATATAGAGAAGTTACGATGTCATCACGATATGGACGTGTACCTATTGTTTCCCAATCAGATGCAGGAGAAACCTCATACAAATCGTAATCGTATTTCTTCATTTCTCCATTTACAAATGCAGAAACAACAACAACGTAAATATTGTATCCGCTACCCTGAAGATCTATGGTTACACTTGGAGTTGTATAGTCAGTACCTTCTGCCTTTGCCAAAGCCTCGAAATATGCTGCAGAACCTTGAGCTGCTGCATAGTTCTCGTATGTATCAACATGTACACGATAGCTTGTGATATCCTTTCCAATGTTAACATTAACAGTCTGCTTGATAGGTGTAGCCTCATCATCAACAGTGCCTCTTGTGAAACTGATACTATAATCCTTATAATTTCCTGCCATTTGCAGTGTTTCGTCACCGAATCCAAAACCTTGTCCCATTACATAATATTGAGGAATAGAATAACCTACATAGAATGAGAACTTACCTTGTTCTGGATCGTATTTACCAGTTGCGAATGTGCCAACAACTACATAATCATTGTAATAACTATCGTAATATCCTATGCTTTGCATTGGAATTTCAATGGTATTGTCAGTTGTATTCCAATCCAGCAAGATATCAACACCTGCTTCAGTGAAGAAACCTGCGCCCCAACCTTCGCATTTAATCTGCTTTTTGGTAGCGTCTGCTGTAGATGTACGAACATAAGTCTTTACATTCAACTGACCTTTCTGCCATGCAGTGAGAGTCCAAACAGCATCGTTAGAGCCACCAGGAGCAAATGCTTCCCATTCGCCCCAACCTTCGTCAGCTGCTTTAGGCATAGCTGCAGTTCCCTTCTTGTGGGAGCGATTAGCTTTGATAGATTTGTCTGTTTGAAGTGTTGCTGTAAATTCAGCTGTCTCGCTTTTGCCGAGAAGTTTCAAACCGTTGCTTGGTACATAGTTGACAGCGACTGTAATGCCTACTGCCAATGCAACCAAAGCAACCAAAGATAAAAATTTCTTTTTCATAAGTTTTTGTTAATTAATAATAAAAATACAAATACTAAAAAATAAAATTAAACATATACTAATTTACGCGACAAAGTTATATTTTTTTCAGTATATAATTGCACCATATCAACGAAACGTACCTTTAATTAACATTTTTTATACAAAATCTTACAAAAATCTCCTATAGTTGAGATTTGACGGAATGGTCGTGAATGGCTTCAAAAACTGCCATTATACAATCTTCATCTACGCCGCATTCGGCTGCAAGAGCCTTCAGCCTGTTGCGTATCTGCTCATACCTGTCCTTCTGGAAAACTGTAATATTATGTTCTCGCTTGTATCTGCCTATTGTCCGACTAACCTGCATTCGCCGAGCTATAATGTTTACCAACTCATCGTCGATAGAATCTATTTCCTTTCTTAAAACTTCTATCTCTCCCAATTGGGATTTGCTGTCTTTCACTACCAGATGAGACAACATTTCACCAAAGTCCTTCGGTGTGAGTTGCTGGCTGGCATCGCTAAGTGCCTTCGCAGGACAAGAGTGACATTCAATCATCAGTCCGTCAAAGCCCAAATCTAATGCCTGTTGCGAAATGGATTCTATCAGATCTGCCCTCCCTGCAATATGGCTCGGGTCGCAAATCAACGGAATTTCAGGCATTCTTCTGCGGAAATCCATTGGCAGTTTCCACATCGGCTCGTTGCGGTACTGACTTTTTTCATACGACGAAAAACCTCTGTGAACAGCCGTAATATCAGTTATTCCTGCTTTGCGAAAACGCTCTATTGCTCCTATCCATTCCTCAAGGTCAGGATTCATAGGATTTTTCACAAACAGTCTTAACTTTTTTCCATCATTTTTGGCTGCGGAAAGTGCATCTGCAATAGCTTGAACAGCAAAAGGGTTGGCAGTTGTACGTGCCCCTATCCACAAATTGTAAATGTCATACTTCAGCGCCAATTCCACATGTTCTGTAGTCGCCACCTCTGTCAGCACAGTCATATTCGACTCGCTTTCTACGCGTTTAAGCCATTTAAGAGCCACCTCGCCCAAACCTTCAAAACAATCTGGTTTTGTACGTGGCTTCCACACTCCTGCACGAAACATTCCCACACCAAGTTTTGAAAGTGCAGCGGCAGTTTCCATCACCTGTGCCTCAGTTTCCGCAGCACATGGTCCTGCTATTACTATTTTCTTTTCAATAACTGGCAAATTATGTAACACTTCCATCATCAGCCAAAAATTCCGTAAGGGTCAATACTCTTGTATTGCTGATTGACTTTTTCTTCAATATTTTCTTCCACTCCTACCTTGTTTATGCTGTCGAGTGCATCCAAATCTTCATCCGCACCCTTTTCGTCGCCAAGTTTTCTTTTCAGCATGGCTCTTTCACGGAATCCTTCGATTGAAAACGGATTAGCCTCAATCACTTTATTGTAGTTCTCCAATGCAGATTCGTCCTCGCCCTTTTTCACTTCTATTCTGGCCTTCAGCAGCATCGTTTCTTCCTGTTCACCGACTTCATTGATGAGAAAATCCGCATCTTTTTCTGCTTCTTCCGTCTTATTTGCCATTAAAAGTGTCTGTCCGCGGAGCAAATACGCATCCCAAAAATCCTCTCTTTCTTCTATTGACTTATTGAGCATTTCTATTGCCGACGCATTATCCTCAAGCCCAAGATAAGCTTTTGCACGCCAATAGAAAATCATTTCTTTTGAATCAGAAAGTTCCTTTTCATCGGTAAAAACAGCTAACACCGACAACATTGCCTGATAATCTTCCATCATGTAATAAACATGCGTCATCAGCAGCGCAATTTGCAGATTTTTAGGCTCAGCTTGCTGCAATATTTTCAATTCTGCAATTGCCGCTTCCATTTCATTGTTGCGTATCAGGGCATGAGCTAAATAATCGCGGACTTCCAAATCCTCTTTTATCTCAAGTGCTTTACGGTAGCAGCGGATGGCATATTCATACTCTCCCATGCGATTTGCCCGTTGACCGTCTGTACGGAGCACATCAAAAGCATTTTCCTTCTGGCGCTCTTCAATCTGTTCTGGAGTTTCTTCTGCCCCTCCAAATAAACTTTTCCAAAATCCCATATTTAAATACAATTATTTCCGTAGCTCAAGTTGCAAGGTTGCAGGTTTGAAATCATCCGATTTCACCGTGAATTTTACTTTTCCGCCTTGCTGTCCAGCACGAAGGATAACCATTGCACTTCCCTTGTAAAGACTGCGTGTATTGCCAACATGCAATTCGTCGGAATAAATGTCACCATTATCAACGCCGACTATTTCGGCATCACCTTCTACGGCAAAAGTCAATTTACTGTTTACACCATACACACGTCTGCCTTTCTTATCTACCGCCCAAACGCGGACATGCTTGAGGTCCATACCATCGGCAGCCCAAGCAAAATCATCATCAGCAAATACTTTCAACGTTACCGCCTTACCAGTTGTTTCCAATTTATGTCGTGCAACTACTTTACCATTATTTTTGGCAATTGCCTCGATTGTGCCCGATTTGAATTTCACACCATTCCATGCTATGCGATTGCGCACCTTAGGATTAGACTTGTCGTTTTGCTTTGTGCCCAAAGATTTCCCATTCTGGACAAGTTCCACTTCGTCAGCATTGGTAAACACAACCAAGTTGCACTCCTGCCCTACTGTTCTGTTCCAATTTTCCGACATTTGCTTTGTCCCCACTTGCACATCGTTCCACATCTGACTCACATTGGCATTTTCGATTACTGCTACATGCACCATCGGTTCGTCGTCTTTAAAATAGCTTTTCAGAAAATATGCCAATGGCTTCGGCTGTAATGAAATATCAAACATACCCTGCGTCCAGCCTTTTGCTGGCCAGCCGTTGCTTTCGCCAAGATAGTCAATCATTCCCCAATAAGCCAAGCCGATAACTTTGTTCAAGTCCATTTCAAAGAAATTCGGTCCCATTCCTGAAACATTTGCTTCGCTTTGATAGAAATTCATCCAAGGAAAGCGTCTGGCATCACCAGGGAAATACATGTAGCGGTAGTTGTAAGACTGAATATCCGTTTCTAATGCCAAGTTGTGAGGCAGCGAATCTGTTTGCGGATTTCTGCCACGAGGATGCATTGCCACCGTGACAGGTCGCGTGTTGTCGTAACGCAAAAGCAGAGGTTTCTGCATTCTGTAAGCCGTCACACCATAATCTCCGTATGGTATTTGCGGATAAGTCTGCAACTCATTCCCCAAACTCCACATCACGACTGACGGATGGTTTCTGTCGCGCTTGATAAATTCTGGGATGTGCTCTTGCCAGAGTTTTGTCCAACTTGTCCTGCCACCAGCATATTGAGTGAGCCACTTGTCGTAGAGTTCATCCACAACCAGCAGACCATACTTGTCGCATAGTTTCAGAAAATCTTCGGAATATGGATTATGTGAAGTTCTGACATGGTTAACGCCAAACTGCTTCAGCATTTTCAGCCGCTTTTCTATAGCTTTTGGGTAGGCAGCAGCGCCAAGTGCACCGAGGGTGTGATGATTTGCCAATCCTTTCAGCAGTACTTTCTTTCCATTAAGCTTAAAGCCAAACAAAGGCGAATATTCCAATGTGCGCATTCCAAACTGCTCACACACTTCATCAATTGTAACTCCTTTTGCGTCTAACAATCTCACTTTCATGGTGTAAAGATAAGGATCCTCGCAACTCCACAGATGAGGGTTTGCAATTTGCATGGAATCCAAAGTGTAGTCAGCGCCATTGCTCTGCCTATGGTTAGCCTTGACAGTATTTGTGCGTTTCACTATCGTCTGTCCCTGAGCATCAGAAATCTCCACATCGACAATCAGATTTTTCTGTTTCGACTGAAGACAAGCCATCGTTGCCTGCAATTTCACCCAATTACCATTTGTTGTAATATAAAGTGGATGACGACAGAAATACTGGTTCAAGTTGGTATGCACTAACCGCACGTCGCGAAATAGTCCACCACCAGTGTACCAACGTGAGTTTTCAGCCTTTTGAGTATTAGCCTTTACTGCGAGCACATTTTTCTTGCCATACTTCAAGTGCTTGGTAATATCAATTTCAAACCCTACATAGCCATATTCTGTACCGCCTATGCGCTGACCATTTAGATAGACATCGCCCACATACATGATTCCTCCGAAATCCACCAATGTGCGTTGCTGCTTCCAGGTTTCATCAGGAGTGAACGAATAGCGATACCAGCCAATACCCATTTCCTTAAATCCACGGGAAGACAGTCGGCTTTTGCGATTTGCGCCAGGATCGGACTTATCCTCTTTTTCATTTGCATCAGGAGCCACCCAAGGTTGTGCAATCTGAAAATCATGAGGAATATTAATCTTCTGCCATCCGCTGTCATCAAACCCAACAGCCTCAGCATTTTTCACATCTCCGGCATAGAATCTCCACCCGAAATCAATAAGCTCCACCTGTCGCTGAGCATTCATCAACAAGCAACATACAATCGCAAAAACAAACAATGCAATTCTTTTCATAATTTAAATTTTAATATTGTGCTGCAAAAATAAGAAAAATTTTGGGTTATGAGTCATAAATTATCAATTTTATAGTTTTTTAATACGAAAAAATCCTTCCTCTTGTTGCTATGATGACGGAAAGGATATTTACCAAAAACGTGCATACAACTTATAATCTGTATGCACGTTATTGCTATCAATTAAACCACACGGTCTCTAATTATTACGTTTGATACTAATATCTATAGGAATACATTGCATTTGTTCGTTATGGACTCTCAAACTTGACATCCATTTGTCCAAAACACCTGCAGGTATATTTGACAACCAATTATACTCATATTGTTTATAAGCAGGTAAATCATCCAATTCCTCATCATCCAGTTTGGTTCCCATTTCATCTGTAGGCAGACTAAATAGTTTAGGAGAGAAGAGGACATAAAACTTCATGTAATCAATGCGTTCACTTTCACAGGTAAATGTATAGATTAGCTCATCACCGTCCATAAAAAGATACCTCTTATTTGCAAAGATGCTCACAGGCTGATGACTCTCCGAATTCATGAGAGGTATCACTCGATAAGCTTTATTTGTATTATTGTCGAGAGCATAAATAGCTAAATATCCACTATCGGAAGTTTTTATGCTAACTCGTAAACGGTCACCAGCTTTAAATTCTGTTGTTGCATGAGTGTCATCGCAACTATTACGTAAAAGATTAACCTTTACATCAACCTTAGCATCGTCGAGTGCTCGAGCTTTACCCCACACTTCTGCATGAAACCAAAGTTGTTTTGTTTTTTCATCGTAACCCTGTGTAATGATTGGGTCGTGGGTATTTTTAACCCATACACCTTTCACCTCAGTCAGGGAATAGGTGTTAAAGCGCGAAAACGATTTGCCATTGGTTACATCATCATAAGCCTGATCTGTTGATGAAACCAGCATACCAAACTTGTCTGCTAAAGCTTTGGCTCGCGCCAGCCTGAGCACTTCCGCTCGTGCTACAGCTGGTGTCATATCGCCCTCAAGATAGATGGTTCCTTCACCATGCACTTCATAGAGTTTGGAATCGCCAGCCCAAGCGAGATGTATGTAACTCAACAAAAACAAAAAAAGAAAACAGAATTTATTTTTCATCAACACTTGAATATATTAGAGGACATGAAGCCCAATTTTCTCTTATATTAATAGACGGTGAAACGTCAGGAGTCTGAAGTTTTTGATTCTGTTCGAAAGAAGTTTTCTTTACATTGGTTGTTATATAGTCTGCAAGTTCGCCAAGTGTCAAATTACCACTGCTTTCTTTTAGTTTCTTAAGCAGGTAATATGTAAAGAGACCATGATTTTTCTCTTTATACGGATATGCAGTTTCATCACCCTGTGCCGCACTGAAGATTACCATTTTACCTTTAGGTTCGGCCTTTTTGGTGGCAACGGCGATGCCTCGTGAAGAGCTAATCATACCTTCACCACGTTTAGAACCACTGAAACAAGCATCCATGAATACGCAAACTCTATCACAACTGAGAGCGCCTAATTCCGCATATAGTTTCTCAACACTATAATTAGTTTCTTTATCATTTGCGGTTCCATCCACAGGCATAAGGTATGTGTCTTTTGTTTTTTCATCAGGCATTCCATGACCTGCGTAGTAGAAGATTACGTTTGAATTGTTATAGGACCTCGTACCATCGCGCAGCCATGATATTGTACGCTTCATTTGACCTAATGTAGCATCTTTGAACATCTTGATGTGACTTTCGGGTATTCCGAGTGTCTGCATGCAATATTCCTTGAATTTACTACCATCATTGCTTGCAAACTCTACGTGCTCCACCTCTTGATAATTTTCGTTAGCGATTATAGCTACGAAGTTCTGTGGATTCTCAACATCTGCAAGTGGAAGTTCCACATCTACATCGCTGTTTCTAACATCAGCAACAGGGTTTGATGGTGAATTAATATGCGGTTGAGGAATATCTGGCTGAGTAGAAATCGTATTAACACGCCTTTTCGCTCTATTTGTATCATCTAAATCTGCAAGAGCAACTCTGGCATCAACAGCCTGCAAACCGTAATCCTTGAGTTTGTTCTCCATTTCCTCTTCCTTCTTTGTTTCTTTAATGTAGCCATAGATTGTCGCCAAAGCTTGGGTGTATTTCATCTGTTCGTCCTCACTGAACTCATCTACCATGAGTTCTTCAAGAAGAGAGGAGGCCGATTTCAAGTTCACTTCAGCATTGGCTTTCGCTGCCTTGATTGCAGATTTCTTTTTCATGGTCTTGCAACTATCCATAAGGTCAAGACCTATCGTAAAATAAGAATAGGCGAGGTTGCGGGTATAGTCTCTTTGATATGGATATGCTTGATGTAGTTTTTCCAAGACCTCAGCTGCTTTAACATTGTCATTCGATTCCTGATATTGTCGCGCCAACGTGCGGAGGAGTCCTGCATCGTTTGGCTCAATTGCCAATGCTTTATGAAGATACTGAATTAACTCATCGCTCCTGTTTCCAATATGTTGCAGAGTGTTAACCATTAGACGTGGCATGTTGGTATTATCAGGAAAACGAGTTAAACCTTGTTTGAGAACCTTATAAGCTTGCGCGTAATCCATTATTTTTGTGCAACAGAATCCTAGTTGAGTGTATGCCTGTTCCAACCTGTTCAACGGAGAGTTGTCATTAGTGGCTATATATATCTTCAGATATGGAACCACCTTCTGGCAACTTTCTTCTGTAGGTTCGTTCTTAATAACACTATTGGCAGTATTGATAGCTACAAGTCGCACAATAGGAATATGGGAAGAGTTCAGTTCAACCATCGGACAAGCGCTTGTGGCATCAACATATGCAAATGCAGCGGTCATCATCGTATTTGTCTGTCCATTGGTGTTAAAGAACATAATGGCATTTTGCAATGGTCCAATCATCTGACGCAATTTTTCCTCTGCGTTGACACGAGCAGATGATCCTGAAGGATTGCTTGAAAAGATGAGCAAATACTCTTTCGCACTTCTTAGTAAAGCCTCATATGCTTCTTGTTTGGACGTTCCTTTTCGGATGGCTGTAGCATAGAAACTGAAATCACTTTCTGCCTTGTCTGCATTTTGGGCATAGCTTGAGAGTGCACAGACAAGACAGAAAGATATTATTGTAATTTTTTTTATTCTTGTAAACATTGTTTTAAACCGTATAATAACAGTCAAAAGTAATAATCTAAACTAAAAAGCATCTACAAATGTGAAACGCACATGTATTCGGCGATATTCCCCACCAACACCTTCAGAGACTTCAACATTGAACTTATAGTCCTTATTCATCTTGTTGATTGCTGAAATATTATCTTCGATGTATTTCTTTACACCTTGTGCACGAAGGTATGCTAATTGTTCATTTTGTGTGATGCCTGAAGATTTTGAAACTGTCATGCTCTTCAGCTCATTTTGGAACACGTATGGAGCTTCATCAAAGTTGCCATAACAAGCATCGTATGCAATTTTTCCATTGATAGGAAGTGCATCTGCTGAACCTGTTATGGTTACAAGAACTTTCTTGCCTTCTTTAATGTACTGAGCAAAGTCCTTGTCAAAGGCTGTCTTGGCAATTTTAAGCATCGATACTGCAGCATTTGACTGCTCTACCTTATACTTACCTGCTGCGAAATCATCTTTAGCTGAGTATTCTGCGTTAACTTGATAATTAAAGTCAATATTATAATTCGTTATACGATTACCATTGGCATCAACAGCAGATTCTACATTTGTCTTTACACTAATCTCGGTATTGTCGGAAATAAGATTCTGTTCTTTTGCCTCTTGAACAATCTCATCCTTCATTGCCTGAAGTTTAACATCCTCCATACCAGCTTGCTGAATAAGTTCTATTGATACCATGCTCTCATTGTCCTTAAGGAATGCCAATGACTCGCGGCCCAGATTATTGAAAGTATAGGTCTTACCATTAGCTTTATTATGTACTGTAGCATAAATGATTTCAAATTTATCGTTTTCTGTCAAACCATAAACAACATCGCTGAACACGAGGTCTTTTGCATTTGAGAAAGCACTTGCTTCGTTCTCATCCATCTTTAAATATACGTCTGGCATATTATCAAACTGGATAGTAAGCATCTCGTTAGCTCGATTATATCCTGCGATGGATATGTTGGAAAGTCCTACAAGGTCGCCTGCCATGCGAGTAACGATTTCATTCTCGATACGTTTAGCTTCAGCCATACGATTTGTGTCATTAACACGTCTCTTATATTCATCCATTGATTCATCAGGACGCTTCTTTGACCATTCGTCCAAGCGGGCATTTAATTCATCAATCATGCGATTGGTATAATATGGCAATAGATTATTGACACTGATATAGGCAAATTTACCCTCTCCCTTTGTAACATCTCCCTGTTTGGTGAACACAACATCCTCTTTATCTACTGTCCTTAGAAAACGTACCTGAGACACACCATTAGGGAATTCAATATCAAACTTTTCTTTGTCATCGACAAGATTAATGACGCGAATTAGAGCATCGCTGACAACTACAGCTAAATACTTGCCATCTACATGGTAATCTATATCAGAAGCGCTGAATAATTCGTTTATTCGCTTAATCTCCTTGAAATCCTGAGTGTTATAAATTATGACTGACCCATTGTCGCAAGCAATGGCCATCTGGCTATTGTCGTGATTGAATGCAACAGCATTTACAATGCCAGGAGCACTAATTTTTTGGCGCAGTTCTCCAGTTTCATAATTATATACTCCTACACTGCGATTTTGAATGGCAGAAAGGAAATAGTTATTGTAACTAAGAACAATATTGCTAACAGGCTCACCTTTAATTTGGAACTGGCGACTCTGCAAGTATTTCTCTCCAATATTATATACATGAACGATGCCGCTTGTATCTACTACATTCAGGAATTTGGCATCATGAGAATAGGCTGCACAGAGTGGTTCTGACTGTTTAATTGAAATGGTTTTCTGAGGAATTTCAGAGTAATCAATAGAGTAAATCTTAATCCTTTTGCCATCAATGAATGCAAATGAACGGACTGTCGGATTTATAGCAAAACCTTTGAATTTGGAGGATGACACAATCTTATAACTACGTAGGTTGTACAGGGAGTGACCATCGTGATACATCAACGCAAAACTGACATTCTGAAAACGGTTATATACTGGATTGGTAATTTTTATATAACGGTTTTGTGCCTCTGCGGCTAAGGTGTCGATTGCTCCTATTTTTGCCTGCATTGCCTCAAAGACCATGCTGGCTGCTAAAAGAGCGAAGAAAAATTTTAAAAATCGCATAATACTTATTGGTTATTTATACCGCAACACTAATAAATTATTAACTTTTTGATACCCCGAGCAACAAAAAGTTGTTCAGGACTTTGTCTTTCCAGAAATTTTACCTAATTTAGTGTTGCGATTTTAAATCAAGTAAAAAATCTGATTAACATGCAAAGATACCTGTAATAAGTAATATCATTTAGAAATTCCTATTACGCCAATACACATCTCCGCTTTGAGTATTTGGAGTTTGCTGCTGCAAACGATTATTGGACTGGTCAATTGCGTTCTGAACATTTCGGTGTATATTGTCTGATATTCTGCCAAAATTATGGTTTCTATTTTGCAGTTCCTTCAAGAGATAATAAGTAAAGAGTCCGTGTCCCTGCTCTGCATACTGCTGAGCTTCTTCATTACCTTTAGCAGCACTAAAAACTACGACTGAAGAATTTTGCACCTTTACATCTTCTGCGTCTCCTGCGATTGCCCGATTATTTTCGTCGAATCCACCACTAAAGCAAGCATCCATGAAAACAGAAGTCTGCTCAAATCCCAAATCACCTAACCGAGTGTAAAAATCGCTGAGTTTTATACCAAACTGAGGATCCGAGCCACGTACATCACACGGAAGAATATAGGATTCATTACTATTTTTATGATCTGGTACACCATGACCTGCGTAGTAAACGATAAGACGTTTGTTAGTACGATTCGGGACATAATTTTCCAACCAATAGAATGCTTCCTCGTTAATCATCATTTTAGTTGCATCATCAAGAGCCTTTATATTACCAGCAGGGATACCCAAAGCTTTCTCACAATAATTTTTAAATATGTGAGCATCATGTATTGCACATTTAACAGGTGAATTCCATCTATAATTCTGATTGCCTATAATGAGTGCATATACATCATTTTGCATGTAAGTCGCGTTTGGAATATCGGTATCAATCTCTGATGTGATAGCATCGTAATCAACAGTATCAACTGTGTGTTTAAGATATTGTCCTACAGCCTCTGGTGCCAATCCTATTTCTGCGCAAGTCTTTACATTAGTACCAATAGGAAGTCCGAGAATTTCGCCATTGTAGAGAGAATGGCGAATAATTCCGTCTCTATCTTCTTCTTTAGCAAACGCATATAAACCAACAATTGATGTTTGGCTTATATATAAAGATTTAATATCACAAGAAACAAAAGCCTGATCCCCAACTCTACATTGCTCAGGAATCCTTATGATAGATAATGAGCTGCAATTTGCAAAGGCTATAGTCTCGATGTCTTTAAGCGACGTTGGAAATGAAATAGTTCGCAAATTTTTGCAATTCATAAAAGCACCCCAACCTATTGACTCGACTTTTTGTGCCTGAAAAATAACTTCCGAAAGTTTTTCACAATCTGCAAATGCACAAGAACCAATATGACTTATACCATCTCCGATAACCACACGTGCTATGTTTTGGGCAATCTTTTTCTTATGCCATGGAGTACGTTCCGACACGTTATCATAGTCTGGCATTTTCATTAATTTAACTTTTTCCCCATCGTTATAAATCGTAAGTGTCTGTCCATCAAATGTCCAATGAATATACTTATCAATAGTGCCTTCAACTTGTCTCTGAGCAACACATACCATTGAACACAGAGAAAATACTATAATAAAAAATAAATTTCTTTTCATAATTGGATGTTTTTGCTGTATGAATTATAATCAAAATTTGATTCGGAGATAAAAACGTGTTGAGCTGGAATCAAATTTATACTTATTATCCCCATAGATATCTTTTTTAAGACTTTTATATTTATAGCTCGTTGTGCGTTGTTCGTAGCCGACCCCTATTCTCTTCCAGTTAAGATTAACACCGAATGATTGAGAAAGACCATGACCAAAAGCAAATGACAAGCCATCATTGTTTGTACGATCTGACTTATGTTCACTATCATCATTATTAAAAAGAAGTACGGATGCATTGTATCCAATATGGTAATAAACATTAATCTTAAAAAAATGCAATCCTGGTGACGAATCTATAAGAGTAAATGGCGCAATAGACAATGATGGACCAAGAGATACACCATAATTAGCCTCATACTTCTCTGCATTGTAAGGAATATAAAACTGATGCTTGTCCTCATAAAAAGTATTATCCACAGCCTTGAGCGAATCACTACTTTCAGCCTTAAAATGAGCGACGCTAAACTCTATCCAACTAACGTCTAAACAAAAAGTAATCATTTCAGTTATTGGTGTCTTGTGTAAGCGTAGATTGATACCATTTTGAAGACTAATTCCCCAGTTGGATTTGTATTTCACAGCTTTACCATTGTTCAAATACTGGCTTGATGTGCTTGGATCTGTAATTGGCACATTTTCAGCAGGAGTCAAAGTTTCATTCATGTAGGAAATGTTAAAGAACGGCCTACTTGCCCAAATTCTTTTAAAACGTTCAGAATTCGTCTTTCTGGAAAAAACTCTCCTTTGACTCAAAAGAATGTTTTTTACACTAACGACATTGGTTGTGTCCTCGTTTTCGTCAATGACATAAACGCCTTTGCCAATGTCTTGAGCGTAGATTGCACTTGCCATAAATGCGACAACTGTAAATAAAATCACTCGATTTTTCATTGTGGTTAAAAATTAAATTAATATTGATGTTAATATTTGTTAGAATTTCCAAGAATCTTTATAAATTTTGGGCCAAATAGCCTCATATAATCATCTGTCTTCATTTTTTCAACAAGCCATTCCCCAAAGTTTTCAGCACATTTACCAATCCTTACTTGGCTGTCCGTTGATGCTATTACTTTCATTCGTGGTAGCGTAAATTCATTTTTTGAGAAGACCAAATAAATTTTATTTGTTTCAATTTCACTTTCAGTTTTCAATTGATATCTAAATTTGTATCTTGAATCTTTATGATTTTCTTTATCGAAAAGAAAATATTCATTATTACGCTCAATATAGAACTTTGGTTCAGCGTCCCAATAAGGAAGTAAACAATAGGTATCACCTTCAGCATCTTGCAAGAATACAGCAATATATCCATCCAAAGGAGATTTAACATATATAAATAAATGTTCGTCGTTATTAATGGTTGTTCTTTCACTTTTAAGGTCTGCATTCCCTCCAAGAATTTTCCAGTCTAAATCTATGTTTAAATCTTTCTTTTTCATAGCCTCACCCCAGACTTCGCATCTTATAAAAATCTGATTGTCCTCGCACTTATAGGTGTATTTAGGTTGTTTTGTATCATTTAGCCAATCACCCTTGGTACTTTGCTGTATTAACTGGTAAAAATCACTTTGTGCTTCATCGTTATGTTGGGATTCTTCTTTATATGTTTGTTCAATTATATTAGTACCAAATTCCTTCTTTAACGCGTCTAATTTGGCCAGTTGCTCGCACATTCTTTCAGCATCGGCTATGGTCATATTCTTATTTTCAGAGAAATTGAATTTATATGTGCCATACACTTTCTTTACTTGAGCATTCACAATTGACTGAAAAGACACCAGTAAAATAACTATTAGTAAAATCTTTTTCATAATTAATTTAACCGATAATGACAAACAAATTTATTGGTCGGGACAAGCATTTATAGAAACAGAAGCTGCTTTTTTTCTTTCAGCAGGTTTGTATTTCAATAAAAACGGAAATGATTTCGAATAACCATTTGGCTCTTTTACTTCTATCGCAAATTCAGTTTTACCTGGATTAAAATTAATAATCCATACTCTGAACAAATTCTTGCCGATTTTTTCCACTTCAACAGTTGCTTGCTCAATACCGTTGATTACGGCATCGGCAACATTTTGAGCCCCTTTTTCATATACTATCTCAAACTCCAACATAACGGTATCACCACGAAGATATACAAAAGGATTTACTCCTGACAAAAGGCTTTTGTAGTTGACATCATTACTACTACTATAAGGTATAGAGACAAGGTCGTTATACTTCACAAAAAATGAATAAGTTTGTTTATCCCAAACACCATCAACGGAATGTGGCAGATGAGGAATGCAATCAAAACTGAATTTTGAGCCTGAACTTGTCACATTCTCTTGCGATGAAGACATGATGACTTCACACTTATTGAATCCACAAGAGACTATAGTATCTATTGCAGCTCGCATGATTTTAAATGGATAAGTAATTGTCAATTGGCTTCTGCACGTATCTTGTGAAAAGAAGAGTGTATCGCCATTGTTAATCTGAAATTTCACTTCCTTGTTGCTAATAGTAGAGAGTATTCCGTATTTGCCATTTTTACGCACTACGGCGAGATCGTTATATCTTCCTCCTCTATATTTATCTTTTACTTCTTCAAATTGAGGGGGTACAATGATTTTTTCTTCTTTTTCTTCTTTGTCTGGTTTCCATATTATTCCTAATAATCCATTTTCCTCAAAAGTATTTAAATTTGTTGCCACTTCTGAATCTTTTTTGTTTGATGACTTAATTACAGGAGCAAAATTATCGGTAATCAGACCTTCATATTCACCAATATGGCTGAATTTCATTTTTCCTTTGTTTGTAGAAATAGTGAAACCGCCATCACTTGTACCCTCTTTCATAATTGTTTTATTCAAGAGTTTTACATACGAATCTTTATTATCTGAGCCATCGGCAGACAGATTAATACAATCATCAGATTTATAATCGTATTTATACACTTGTTTTCCAGAAATGCATATTGCTATCTTTTCTTTATTAAGCGACGAAAGCGATGATATAAATTCAAATTCCCCAACATCAATGAACTTACCATTAATTTGCATCGGAATATCTTCAAATTTACTATTAATAAATTTTGCGACTTTGTTCCTGCGCTTATTGGGGTTTTTGTAATAGGAGACTGATGCCATACCATTTATGAAGGGATATGCTTCGGCATAACTCTCCTTACTGATATTTCCACTTCTTAGTACATAATGATATAAGCTGTCTTGCGTATCCATTACGAGCAAAAAACCAGAAGAATAATATGGATATTTGGCATCTACAATGTATCTGCATTTACCATTGTTTCTATCTATTTCTTTATAATTGCCATTAAGTGGTTGAATGCCACAAAGTCCATTGGATTGAGGATCAATGATAACACAAAAGTGATTCACAAATGGTGTGACATGCATTGTAGTTGGCTTGATAAGTTGTGTCCCATTTGATTTCCAAATAAAAGTTGTGTCTTTTCGATTGCAAAAAAACACCTTATTATTTACATCAAATCTGATGCTATCCATTTTTGGAGGAACCATCCAAGTGGCTACCTGTGCATGCACCATGCCAAAAAGACATACCACAAGGTAAGTAAATATTAATCTTTTAAATTTTATATTTTCTATTAGCATTAATTATTCAGTTCAAAGGTATGATTTTTACATTGTCTGTATCTAAATCGTTCATTTCTTCCCCAACTTTTGCGCCAAAATAAGTCGGGTCGCATACAGTATATTTAACATCATCATACAAATAGTAACTACCATCTTTTACGTCTTCGTTGAAATGTATGAGCGTAGCCAAATGGTTTGGATAATATATCAAAGCACACTTCAATCCAATGAGATCGCGCACCCATCTGGTGAGAGCAATTGCACGATCTTCACAATCGCAATATGGATAGTTTAAAGTTTCCTCGGTGAAAAACGCTCTGTCACGTCCCCATATTTCATCATCATACCCGTATGGTATTCCCTGCAAAATATTCATAAGAGAATACACTTGTTCAACTTCGTACTTTCCTGCAATTATTTTTTTGAGTTGAGGATATAGTTGCTTCTCAACTTCTGGATTTAGAGGAGTGTTGGCATACACCGCCCATCGTGTGAGAAAATTATTATTAATCTCCGA
This sequence comes from Prevotella sp., assembly GCA_045597685.1. Lineage (GTDB taxonomy): Bacteria > Bacteroidota > Bacteroidia > Bacteroidales > Bacteroidaceae > Prevotella. The sequence goes on along the minus strand of JAZLKO010000075.1, from coordinate 35,917 downwards.
AGGTGGATATGTGGCATAAAAATTTACCAAATTTTGATTTATTCCAATGCGTATTGAATCTTGCCCTCTATATCCGTGAATTGTGTGTACCTCGCCTTGACTCTTTTCGAGAAGTAATGGCGATTTTATAAATAAGGATAGACCTTTTTCTTTTGGAAATTCTGCTTCATCACATGACCATGTTTCTTTAGGTGAATTTTCTGTCATATAATAAAATTTTCTCTCTCCGTATGTAACATACGGTAAACCATACAATACATGATTGCTGTGCATTAGCAAAAATAATCTATCTTCCTCTCTATTAGTTGCAAATCTGACACTATAGCCTGACTGATAACAAAGATAACCAGTAAGAAGCACAGATTCTTTAGTATCTTTTCCGAAAAATTCGTCACAGAGTGTCTGTATCATTTTATAATATGCCCAGTCGTTCAAGTTATGTTCTTTTCGGATTTGCTGACAATCGTACAATAAATTGTCGTATTTCCCATTTGAAAAACGCTCAAGAACATCTGCAATTCTGAATGGATCCACTTTACCGATATTAACACGTTTAGTTTCGTCAAGGCGAACTTTAAATTCTGTACCACAATATACAAATGGGAAATAAGCAGTATCCTTCTCAGCCATTTCAGGAATGAGGGGCTTTTGTTCCTTAACTTCGAATAATGGAGTAGGAGATTCTATCTCTTCCTTTTTAGGAACTACAACAATCTTATCTTTATTCTTTTTAGACGAGAATACTCCGCGCAACCAATCAAATACCTTTAACCTGTTTGTTGAAACACTATCTGGATCTACTACTTTTGGCACAATTTTTTCAAACTTTGGCCTTGGAGTAGGTTCTTGTACGTCATGTCTTTGCCATGCTTTTCGCACAAAAGCCAAATGACATTTAATAACAGAGTCTCTGAATGCATTGTGCCGTTTTCGGTTCAATTCTCGCTTTGCAAGAAGCCTCTGCTTCGGTGTAAGACTATTTATTTCTTTTTGCAATTCTTCTTTTTCTTCACGCTCTTCCTTTATTTTAAGTGTACGAGTTACTGTGGCATAATCAGAATAAACCTGAGTACGAACGACTTTGGCTCTTTTTGCGTCATCGCCTAATTGACCTCGTAAATAAGTCAGATAGCGCTCTGTCAATTCCATTGTAGTGTTACCAGACGAAGATATGTGAGTTGCAATACTGCATCTCCCTGGTTTGCTTATCGAATACCTTTTCTTGTTTTTTTCATCGAGTAAATCCAACTTACCTTCATAAGGAACATCGACAATTGTTGACTTGGTCAGTTTTGAATTGACATTTATCTTTTCCTGCTTACCATTTTTAACACTTGTTATCTTACCGCCAACATAAATCACGGTAAACTCCTGTGCATAATTACTCTGGCACAAGACAAATAGCACGAATAATATTAAAAACCTTTTCATCTTTCTATTGATAAATTATTGTTTTTATGTTTGGATTTCGAAGTTACATACTTATATACTGATGAGTACAAATTTTCTGCTGTACTAACAAATGCAATACAAGAAAATGCCCATCCCCAACTTAAGCTGATATTCCAGTTTGAAAAAATGATGAAACTAACAAACAGCAAAATCGACGAAACCATGAATAGTATGACATTCCACATGTATGTGGAACCCAAGAGAAATTTTCGCAGTAAATTGTCTGAATTTCTTGTACGACTAGTAAAAAATTGATAAAGGACACACACACACAGAACTACAAAAAAACTCAAAAGATGAGAAACGAAATGATGGGGTTGTTTGACCTCTTTTTTATCGAGCAAGGTCTGAACGCCGTATGCCAAAATTTCTACTCCAGGAAGTTTTGTTCCTATTGGAGACCAATGCTGATCGTTTGCTTCATGTAGATCACCAAGAAAGACGATACGTCCATCAAACAGTTCGGGATGTTTTAGAACATCATTAGGCTTAATCTTTGCAAACTCTAAAGGCGAATAATTGATTGCTACCTCTTTTTTGCTTTCTTTCGTGACATTCTTCCCAGCGAACATATTTGCTGTCTCTACTATCATCGAACGATAAATCCTGAAATCAGCGCGAGCATTATAAATCGGGATTATTCTCTTCATATCATCGTAGAGATTCCCACGAGGAACGTTACAATAAGCCTCCTTTACTGGAACAAAATTGGCAAAGTAAGAACGAATGGGAAAAGTTGAAACCCATTCGCCATTTTCCTCATATAGGTCTTCCATTTTCATAGAAAAGACTATATTTTTATATTTTCCAGCAACATCGGCAAGAGCCATATCGCCCTCTGGCTCATCAAGATGATTACCTTCAAACACTGCATCTACACATATCACCTTTGGATTCATTGACTCAATATTGGACAATAGCTCTGCAAAGTTACCACGACCAGTAAACTGATTGATATCAACGATTGATATGAGTTTGCTCACCTGTGGCTTCGATGTTTGACGAATGATGCCATAATAGATGTCTGTGAAAGAAAATTTTGAAATTGTTTCCGTCAAAGGATTCAGGGGTTTAATGTTATACAATAAGATAGCAAAAAAACCCATTACAATGAAAGCCAATATGGCTATCAAACAATTTTCAATTAATTTTTGACGCATTGACTGGTCAGTAATTCTGTATTGTGTGTATTACTATTTTTTATCTGATATTCTCTGATCTAATTTTTCACGAAGTGCAGCATTTTGTGATTCCATTTTTTCAAATAGAGCATTTTTAGCTTGCGCAGTTTCTGTGTACATTATGACATTGACCTCAATCTTTCCATCAGCTAATTCGCGATACATTTGTACAATAGGTCTAACATAACGAAGGACTTGTGAAACATAAGTAGTATTCTCTGCCACTAAATTTAGCATCGCATTTTCTTCGGCGTTTCTTTGTTGCCCATTGAGCGATTGGTCTATTACTTCATCGAATTCTGCCTTGATTGAAGCTGCAATGGCAGCTCTTGAACTTACTTCCGCAGATTTCGTTGCTATTTGTCTATGGTTTGATACACCAGTACCTTCTCCAAAGAGATATTTAGGAAGAATACCATCCATAAGTGTTGAGAGATGTAGTCGTTCATTTATTTGATTTTCAAGTGGCGCTGAACCTGGGAATGGTTTCCAGCCTTCTTTCTTCAATGCTTTGGCACTGGCTTTTGCCTGTTTGTTGATTTTAGTCTTCAATACTTTTTCAGAATATTTCAGCATCTCTTTACGATCCTTGATTTGCTGTTTGTAATAATCTTCTGAGTCTGTTTGAGCGAAAAGGACTCCGCTAAATGCAAATAAAATTGCGATAGTTAATAACTTTTTCATAATTTTTAATTTTTAATCATTAATGTGAACACTTATTGTTATTTTAAACGATAAATCTAAATTACCAATTTTATATAATAAAAACTAAATCTGCCGCAAAAATAAAAATAAACATTAAAATAATGTGTTCCGATGTTACAAATTTAAATATTTTTAACACTATCTGCATATTCGCCTTGCGACAACCTTATCGCTACCTCAAAACATCCTTGTCTTCGCCTTATCACTACCTGATATTCGATTGTTCTTCGATTGTTTTTCGATTGATATTCGATTGTTCTTCGATTCAACATCGAATAACAATCGAAGAATAAACGAATATGAATTGAAGATGAATCGAACATGTGGTTGTTATAAGGCTTATGTGAGGCGGAAATGACACTGACTCTGACGATAACGATGACGATAACGATAACCTTTAATCCAAATGACTAAACGACAAAATAGACAAAAAAATACCAAATTACGATTTTTTTCTTGTTTATATTGTGGAATTAAAAAATATTTATTATTTTTGCCGCGAAATTACATTATTCAATGTAAACGATATCACAGACATTGCAAAATACATTTTGACAGGCAAATATTAAAATGCGAAAAATAATCATCACTGTGGCACCTGTGTGCCATGTTGGACACGAGATTCCAGAGGGTTGCAAAAACCCTCTGACTCCTGAAGAGATAACTGAAGATGTACTGAACTGCTACAAAGCTGGAGCTTGTGAAGTACATCTTCATACTCGTGATTTGAAAGGTGAACAGACTTTCGACCTTGATGTGTTCAGAGACACTATTCACCGCATTCACGAAAAGTCGGATATGATTATCCAAGGTTCTACTGGTGGACTTTCAACTCTCACTCTTGCAGAGCGTTGCGTCTGCCTTGATGTGCCCGAAGTGGAAGTGGCTTCATTAAACATGGGCTCCGTGAACTTTGGTGAGACCGTGTATATAAACACTCTCCCCGACATTCGCTATTGGGCAAAGCGCATGAAGGAAACGAACGTCATTCCAGAAATGGAGTTGTTCGACCTGAGCATGATTGAAACTTGCACCAAACTGGCTGATGAAGGAGTTTTGAAACGTCCGATGCACTATAATTTCTGCGTAGGCAAAGGAACATCAAGCAATCTGTCGGCAACAGCGAGAAACCTGTGCTACCTGAACGAACTGCGTGAACCTGGTACATCTTGGGGAATAACTCATGATTCCATGGAAGATTTCTCCATGTTGGCATGTGCCATTGGCATGGGTGCAAGTGCTGTAAGAATCGGATTTGAAGATAGTTTCTACTATGCATCAGGAAAAACGGCAAGAAACAATGCCGAACTTGTGGAGCGACTGGTGGCTATGATTCGTGCCATGGGCTGTGAACCTGCAACCCCAGACGAAGCAAGACAAATGCAAGGAATTAAGAGCTTAAAGCTTAAAGCTTAGAGCTTAGAGCTTACAACCCGAAAAACCGAAAAATCGAAAAATCGAAAACCCGAAAAACCTCAAAACCTCAAAACCTCAAAACCTCAAAACCTCAAAAAATCATGTTGCGTAGAAATCTTTTATTGTTGGCACTACTGATTGTTGCCAATGCTTTTGCACAAGAATGGCCAACAGCAAATCCAGAAGCAAAACCTGGTACTCGCTGGTGGTGGTTAGGTAGTGCTGTCAATAAAGCCGACTTGGAATGGAACATTCAAGAGTATTCAAAAAAGGGTATAGGAGCTGTAGAGATTACCCCTCTCTATGGTGTGAAAGGCAATGATGCCAACAATATTGATTTTCTTTCTCCGAAATGGATGCAAGCCCTGAAAGACTGTGAAGAATTGGGCAAGAAATATGGTGTACAGATTGACATGAACTCTGGCACAGGTTGGCCTTTTGGGGGACCATACGTGCCTATTGAAGAGGCGGCATGTAAATTAGTCTATGCCGACACATTGGTTGCCGATAAGAATATCGAAGGCCTCAACCTTACGATAAAAAATCCTAAAGACAGGCAGTATTCAGAACTCGACACAATACTCGTATTTCCTGAAAATGGGAAATACCGCGTGATTGCCATCTATAATGGTCGCACACGCCAAAAAGTAAAACGCGCTGCCCCAGGTGGAGAAGGTTGGGTGATTGATCATTTCAGTCGTGATGCCGTGAAGCACTATTTAGAACGTTTCGACAAAGCCTTTGAGACTTCAGGAGTGGCATTCCCAAACACTTTCTTCAATGACTCATACGAAGTGTATGGTGCCGACTGGACTCCAACCATGTTTGAAGACTTCTACCGGCTCAGAGGGTATAGGTTAGAAGAGCATATTCCAGAACTTTTAGGATTTAAAGAAGACAAAGATAATAAGGTCGTTTCCGACTACAGGGAGACACTCTCCGACCTGCTGTTGGAAAACTTCACCAAGCAATGGACAGCGTGGGCACATTCACACGGAGCAAAAACCAGAAATCAGGCACATGGTTCACCTGCCAACCTGATAGACATCTACTCCGCAGTTGACATTCCAGAAATAGAGGGATTCGGCAAGTCAGAGTTTGGTATAAAAGGCTTATGGAAAGAACAGAAAAAGGAATTTACCAAAATAAATGATTCTGATCTCAGTATGCTGAAATATGCCGCTTCTGCAGCCCACATCACAGGCAAGCCATTCACAAGCAGCGAAACTTTCACCTGGCTTACTGAGCATTTCCGCACACCATTATCGTTCTGCAAGCCAGATTTTGACCTGATGATGGTTTCAGGCGTAAACCACATCTATTTCCACGGCAGTTGCTATTCACCAAAAGATGACGCATGGCCAGGATGGCGATTCTATGCATCAATCGACATGACGCCAAACAACTCCGTATGGCGCGATGCAGAATTTTTCTGCAACTACATCACCCGTACACAGAGTTTCATGCAATGGGGAAAACCCGACAACGATTTTCTAATACTTCTGCCAGTCAGAGACATGTGGACAAAAGGGCATGGAAAAAACATACTGATGCAGTTTGCCATTCACGACATGAAGAAGAAAGCACCTGAATTTATCAACGATGTGCTGAAAATAGATGAATTAGGCTATGATTGCGACTACATTAGTGAGAAATACCTGCTCACAACAAGTTACAAGAATGGACTTTTGGTAACTGCCGCCGGCACAAAATACAAAGGACTGATTATTCCTGGTAGCGGAAAAATGCCAGAAAACGTAAAAGCGCACATAGAATCACTTAAGTCACAAGGAGCTAATATTATCTACGGAATCGATGCAGACAAATTGGCAAAAACAGCCACACCTGAAGAGATAAAAAGCAGACTGCATCTGAAAGCAATCCGCAGAAGCAACGACAAGGGATACCATTATTTCATAAGCAACCTTACACCAAATGATATGGAAGATTTCGTTACTCTTTCTGTACCATACCAGGACGTGCTGTTGTTTAATCCTCTGAATGGTGAGATTAAGCAAGCACTAATCAAAAATGGAACACTTCATTTGTCATTGCGTTCAGGAGAGTCTGTCATTGTTGAGACATTCAATAATCCACTCACAGAAAAGCCGTTGCAACAGGATTTCCAATACTCCCTGAATAAAATAGTCAGTTTAGATAAGAATTGGGACTTTTCTTTCCTTGAAAGCACCCCTGAGGTAGTTGGAAACTATAAAATGGACAAACTGACAACTTGGGAAAACCTGCCATTGGAAAATGCCAACATCACAATGGGTACAGGAGTTTATGAAACAACCTTTAAACTTCCTACAAAGCCAAACGGAGATTACACCCTTGATTTAGGAGATGTGCGTGAAAGTGCACGAGTTTATCTTAACAATCAATTTGTAGGTTGTGCGTGGTGCGTACCTTATACATTGGATTGTGGTAAATATCTGAAAAAAGGCAAGAACAAACTCAGAATCGAGGTTACAAACCTGCCAGCCAATCGAATTGCCGACTTGGATCGCAAAGGTGTGGAATGGAGGAAATTCAACGAAATCAACGTTGTGAAAATAGATTATAGTAAAGGTATGTATTCACATTGGGAACCAGTTCCGTCAGGACTCAATTCGCCAGTAGTATTGTATCAAAAAAATAAATTAAAATAATGATAACAGTAAGTAATTTAGCCATACAGTTTGGTAAAAGGATTCTTTATAAAGATGTGAATTTAAAATTCACCACAGGTAATATTTATGGTGTAATCGGTGCCAATGGTGCAGGGAAATCAACATTGCTGAAAGCCATCAGCGGAGAATTGGAGCCCAACAAGGGTACTATTGAGTTGGGACCTGGTGAACGCCTTAGCGTATTGTCACAGGACCACTTCAAATATGACGAGTATTCTGTCATCGATACAGTTTTCATGGGTTATGAAGCACTCTGGAAAAACATGAAAGAGCGTGAAGCCATCTATGCCGACTTTAAAGACGAAGATGGTGAAAGAGCAGCAGAACTTGAGGACAAATTTGCTGAGATGGGCGGCTATAATGCAGAGAGTGATGCAGAGCAGCTACTCACAAACCTCGGTGTGAAACCTGCACAGCAGCATAAGTTGATGAAGGAATTATCGAACAATGAAAAAGTACGTGTCATGTTGGCAAAAGCCTTGTTCGGTCACCCTGATAACCTGCTGCTTGATGAGCCTACAAACGACCTTGACCTCGACACTGTGGATTGGTTAGAGGAGTATCTGTCGAATCTGGAACAGACAGTACTGGTTGTCAGCCACGACCGCCATTTCCTCGATGCCGTCAGCACGCATACGGTAGATATTGACTTTGGCAAGATAAATATGTTTGCTGGAAACTACAGTTTCTGGTATGAAAGTTCACAACTTGCACTACGCCAGGCACAGAATCAGAGAGCAAAAGCCGAAGAAAAACGAAAAGAGTTGGAAGAGTTCATCCGCCGCTTTTCTGCCAATGTGGCAAAGAGCAAGCAGACAACATCAAGAAAGAAGATGCTGGAAAAACTGAATGTCGAGGAAATCAGACCATCATCAAGAAAATATCCTGGTATTATTTTCTCAATGGAACGCGAACCAGGCAACCAGATTCTCGAAGTTGAAGGGCTGAAAGCTGTTGATACTGATGGGACAATATTATTCCAGAATGTAAACTTCAATGTTGAAAAAGGTGAGAAAGTTGTCTTTCTTTCACACAACCCAAAGGCAATGACTGCTCTGTTTGAGATTATCAATGGCAATAGGGTTGCCGATGCTGGTACTTACAAATGGGGACAGACAATCACAACAGCATACCTTCCTCTTGACAATACAACATTTTTTGAGTCAGCCCTCAACCTCGTGGAATGGTTGGGACAGTTTGGCACTGGAAACGAAGTGGTTATGAAAGGCTTCCTCGGCAGAATGCTGTTCAGTGGTGAAGAGGTTCTGAAAAAAGTCAATGTGCTCTCAGGTGGAGAAAAGATGCGTTGCATGATAGCAAGAATGCAACTGAAAAATGCCAACTGCCTCATCCTTGACACACCTACCAACCACCTCGATTTGGAATCAATACAGGCATTCAATAATAATCTCAAATTGTTCAAAGGCAACATTCTGTTCTCATCACACGACCATGAGTTTATCCAGACTGTTGCCAACCGCATCATTGAACTTACTCCTAACGGCACAATAGACAAACTGATGGAATACGATGACTACATCTATGATGATGCCATCAAGGCTCAGAAAGCCAAAATGTATGGTGACAACTGAATTTGGCACAATTTTTGCAAGAGGCATTAGAAAAAAACATGTAATTATGAGCAAAAAGGATAAGAGCAAATTCAAGAAAGAAGAAAATACAGCAAACGAGAGTGTTTGCAATGATGCTAACGTAGAAAACGAGAACTCTTCACAACAAGAAGATAACCTTGCGAATGAAGCAGAAAAGCCTTCAGAAGAAGATGAACTGAAAAAACTACAGGCAGAAATAGACGACTATAAAGACAAATATCTGCGTTCCGTGGCAGAGTTTGACAACTATCGCAAACGAATGCTGAAAGAAAAAGCAGAACTCATTTTGAATGGTGGGGAAAAGACGATTGTTGGAATCCTACCTATTCTCGACGACATGGAACGTGCCATAGTCAATAACCAAAAATCCGAAGACATTGAAGCTATAAAAGAAGGATTCGACCTTATTCATCAAAAATTCATGAAGGTATTGGAAGGCATGGGCGTCAAGAAAATAGAAACAGCAGATGCAGAATTTGACACAGAATACCATAATGCCATTGCCATGCTTCCAATGGGTGAAGATAAAAAAGGAAAGGTCATTGACTGCGTAAAAGCTGGATATACTCTTAACGATAAAGTAATTCGCCATGCCGATGTGGCAGTGGGGGAATAAATTGTTCAAGGTATAAAGTGTAATGTGTTATGGCAAATAAAAGAGATTACTACGAAGTATTAGGGGTTGCAAAAAATGCAACCGCAGATGAGATAAAGCGAGCCTATCGAAAACTTGCTATAAAATATCATCCCGACAAGAATCCAGGAGACAAAACAGCAGAGGAAAAGTTTAAGGAAGCAGCTGAAGCCTATTCCGTATTGTCGGATGAGAAGAAGCGTCAGCAATACGATCAGTTTGGCTTTGAAGGACTTAACGGATTTGGTGGAGGCAACGGCTTTGGTGCCGGAGGCTTTAGCATGGACGACATCTTCTCTATGTTCGGCGATGTGTTCGGTGGACATAGTGGAAGTGGATTTGGCGGTTTCGGAGACTTTTTTGGCGGAGGCGGACAAAGACGCAAGCCTGTGCATAAAGGTAGTGATTTAAGACTTAAAGTCAAAATGACACTTCAGGAAGTTCTTACTGGAACCACAAAAAAATTCAAAGTAAAGAAAGACATGACCTGCCAACATTGTCATGGCAGTGGTGCTGAAGGTTCTAATGCAACGGAACAATGCCCTACATGTCATGGTTCAGGTTACGTCACACGCACAACCAATAGTCTTTTCGGCATGATGCAGACACAAAGTGTTTGCCCAACTTGCCAGGGAGAAGGAACCATTATTAAAAATAAATGTAAGGAATGTGGCGGTACTGGTGTGGTAAAAGGCGAAGATGTTGTAGAAGTCAATATTCCTGCTGGCGTTGCTGAAGGAATGGTCTTCACCCTGCAAGGAAAGGGAAATGCTGGTCATCGCAATGGTATCAGTGGTGACATTCAAATACTGATACAGGAAGAACGCGACAAGGAACTTGTACGCGATGGAAATGATGTGATCTACAATTTAGTGCTCGATTTTCCTACAGCGGCATTAGGCGGTACAGCTGAAGTACCAGTAATAGACGGTGGCAAGGTAAGAATAAAAATCGCTCCAGGAACACAATCGGGAAAAGCATTGCGACTGCGTGGAAAAGGATTGCCTTCTGTGAATCAATATGGCTTCACCGATAAAGGAGATGAAATTGTCAATATTGCAGTTTATGTACCTGAGACCCTGAATGATGAAGAGAAGAAACTTCTTGAGCAGTTGAAAGACCATGAGAATTTTAAAGGCAGCGAAAAAGCACAAGAAAGTATCTTTGATAAATTCAAGAATTATTTCAGATAACTTTGAGCGTTTGTGCAAACTGAGAGCAATTGAGCTCGCTCAAATTGCCTAGGTGCAGCCAAACGAAGAGATGAAGTCTCAACCTTGAACTTTGAACCTTTGACTTATCAGGAATCAATAGAATTTCTCTACGCCAGCGCCCCTATGTTTCAGAATGTGGGCGCTGATGCTTATAAAGAAGGATTGGAAAACACAATCCTACTCGACAATCATTTCAGCAATCCACATAGAAAATACAAAACCATTCACGTTGCAGGAACCAACGGCAAAGGTTCCTGTTCACACACCATTGCTGCCATTTTGCAGCAGCAAGGTTATAAAGTAGGATTATACACCTCGCCACACCTTGTTGATTTCCGAGAACGCATACGAGTAAATGGCGAAATGATTCCTGAAAAAAACGTCTGCGACTTTATCAGCGAAATACGTAATACATTCGGACAAGATATAGCCGCAAAAAAAATAGGTTTTTCCTTTTTTGAACTTACCACAGCATTAGCATTTAATTATTTTGCCGATGAAAACGTTGATATTGCCGTTGTTGAAGTAGGATTGGGTGGCAGATTGGATTGCACGAACATCATCTCCCCTATCCTATCGGTCATTACGAACATCAGTCTTGACCATACACAATTTTTAGGTAATACTCTTTCCCAAATCGCCAAAGAAAAGGCTGGCATCATAAAGTCTTTCACCCCTATAGTAATAGGAGAAACCACACCTGAAACGAAAAAAGTATTTGTCGCAACCGCTAAAGAGCACAATGCGCCTATTTATTTCGCAGAGGACTACCCTATTGAGTTGGACGAAATACCTCCAATCATAGAACTTGGCGGAAGCTATCAGACTAAAAACACTCACACAGTCATTACAGCTATAAAAGCATTGGCAAATGCTGGCATCCCTTTAACCACCAATGCCATCAACTATGGATTTGCCAACGTCTGCAAACTCACTGGTCTGAGAGGAAGGTGGGAAAAGCTTGGCTCCAATCCATTAGTAATATGCGACACTGGTCACAATATTGGCGGATGGCAATACCTCGTCAAACAGATTTCAGAAACAGAATGTGATGTCATACGCATGGTTTTAGGCTTTGTCAATGATAAAGACATCAACGGAATCATGCAATTAACCCAGTCAGTCCTGAGCAACAAGACAGGCAAAAGAAAAGTTCAGTTCTACTTCACTCAAGCATCAGTCAAACGAGCCTTGCCTGCCGACAAATTATCAGACATAGCACGGCAGTATGGATTAGAAGGTTTATCATTTCCTACCGTTTCCGATGCATACTCACAGGCAGTTGCCGATTCAGCAAAAGAAGATTTCATCTATATAGGAGGTTCAACATTCGTCGTTGCCGATCTACTGAATATCCAAACAACAAGGACATAAAGTATTCCCTGTAAATTCTGCAAAACTACAATAACCCAAATGCCAAAATTCCCGTTTTTATGAAAATTCTTATTATTGATGACGAACAGGATATCTGTGAGATTCTGCAATACAACCTTGAAACTGAAGGTTATGAGGTAGAAACCGCCAACTCTGCCGAGGAAGCAATGGAACTATCTATAGAAGAGTTTAATCTCATTCTTCTTGATGTAATGATGGGCGAAATGTCAGGATTCCAGATGGTTATATGGTTAAAGAAACATCCTGTAACTGCTCATATTCCAATTATTTTCATAACAGCATTAGATGGTGAAGACAATATTGTTAAAGGGCTCAACATTGGAGCAGATGACTACATTGCCAAACCCCTGTCAATAAAGGAAGTTAAGGCAAGGGTGAAAGCTGTGCTACGCCGCAGTCTGTTGAGCGAGAAAGAGGAAGATTCGTCTGTTTCCAAATTACTCCAATATAAAGGTATCATATTGAACCTTGATGCCAAGACAGCCACACTTGATGGCAAAGAACTTTCGCTCACAAAACTCGAGTTTGAACTATTAGCACTATTCTTGCAAAACCCAGGCAAGGTGTTCGGGCGCAATAATTTGCTAAAACGTTGCTGGCCACAGGATGTTTATGTGCTCGACCGTACGGTGGATGTCAATATCACCCGTCTGCGCAAGAAAATTGGCATTTATGGCAAACAGATAAAAACACGTGTGGGTTATGGCTACTGCTTTGAAAAATAAAGTCCACCTCCTACCCTTCTCAAAATTCTAAACACAATGGTCAGATCTAAGTCATTCCAAAAAAATCTATTGTTTAGCATTGGTGGTGTATTTCTGCTTTTCACCATCTGTTTCAGTGCGTACCAATACCAGCGTGAAAAGGAGTTTAAAATAGACATACTGCATTCGCGCCTTCAGATGTACAACTATGAGATGGTGCAGACATTAACGGAAGATAGTCTTACTAATCAACATCTGTTTCACGAATACATCAGTCGCCACAATATGAAGGGGCTTCGCGTATCAATAATAGATAAAGAGGGGAGCGTAATCCTTGACAGTTACGATACAAATCTCGACTCATTAGGCAATCACCTTCAACGAACAGAGATTCAACAGGCTCTCAAAGGAGGCAATGGCTACGATATCAAGCGTACATCGCAATCCACTCATGGCACATACTTTTATTCAGCAACCCGCTTTGGCAATGTCATTGTGCGTGCCGCTGTGCCTTATTCTGCCGAACTAACACGCTCGCTTCAGGCAGACAACACCTATATTTATTTCGCAATTGCGCTGATCTGCCTTTTGGGTGTAGTGCTTTATTTCAGTACCCGACGCATTAGCCGGCACATAGGATATCTGCGCGAGTTTGCTGTCAAAGCTGAAGTTGGCAAGGAACTCGACCACTCACTTGAACTCCATCTGCCTGATGATGAGTTGGGTGACATCAGTCATACTATTTTCCAACTATACTGGAAACTACGGCATTCCGAAGAAGACAAACTTCGCATAAAACGACAACTCACACAGAATGCTGCCCACGAACTAAAGACCCCTGCTGCCAGCATCCATGGCTATTTGGAGAGCATTCTCGACAATCCGGATATGCCTGTTGATAAGCGTCAGCACTTCCTTGAGCGATGTTTTGCACAAAGCGAGCGAATGAACAAACTCTTGCTCGACATGAGTGTGCTCACAAAACTTGACGAACAGGACGAATCAAAGCGCCAGGAATATCGTCAGGTAAACGTGCTCTCAGTTATTCAAAATGTTCTTGATGATACCGCTCTACAATTGCAGAGCAAGGGAATCGAGCCGTCACTCAATGTGCCAGAGAACATCGAAATCGTTGGCGACCAAAGTCTTATCTATAGTCTCTTCCGCAACATTATTGACAATGCTATCGCCTACGCCACAGGGGCTTCACAACTCAGGATTGTTTGCATTGAGATTGTAGATGTGGGACGTCACCTGTATGAATTTATTATCAGCGACAATGGCAATGGCGTAGAGCCCGTACACCTCCCACACCTTTTTGAACGCTTCTACAGGGTAGATAAAGGTCGCAGTCGCAAACTCGGTGGCACAGGACTCGGTCTTGCTATTGTAAAAAATGCAGTTGCTGCTCATGGAGGAACAACAACTGCAGAAACAACGCCTGGAGGAGGCTTGACAATAAAATTCACTCTGGCAAGATTCTAATCCTCCTCGTAGTCATTACTCAAGCTTTTCCCTGCCTGAACAACGTTGATAATATAATCACCCAATTTTTCACATTCAGAAATAAAATCAACGTAGAAAACGCCTAATTGATAACTATAGAGACCTGAGTTCACATCATACAGATTCTGGTTTTTCAATTGTGTGCGATACACATTTATCTCACGCTCAATGTTAATGCTTGTGTGAATACTTGTCTTTGTGGCAAACTGTCTGATGCGACTTATCATTTCAACAAGAGCATCATTCACAAGATTGAGCATTGTCTGCATGTGATGTACCTGCTCTTGAGTAAAAGCATCCTTACAATGCTGACGATGATGATTGAGTGTGCGTCCAAGGTTATAAACAGAGTCACCAATGGATTCCAATTCTGAAATCTGCCGCAACATCTTCTGTATCTGACTTTTAGAATCATTCGACAAACGCCCCTCACTCACCTTATTCAGGTAGGAGGCAATTTCCACCTCCATCGAATCAGTAATGTTTTCATACTTCCCTATACGCGAGAATATCTTGTTAAATTCAACCTTATCCTCCGTATTCATCAGTTCTGATACGAAACCAAACATTCGCTGACAGCGTTCTGCAAAATTGCAAATCTCTTTCTGTGCCTCCAGAATGGAGAGTTCGGCAGTAGAAAGCAAACCTCCGCGAATGAACTTCAGGCGGTAGTCATCCTCCTTTTCCTTCATTGGAAGCAGTTTGCAGACAAACATTTCAATCTGTTTCACAAAACCTATGAGCAACAATGTATTCACAACATTGAAAGCAGTATGGAATGCTGAAAGTTTGAACAGATTAATGTTACTGCTGAATTCCGCAGGAACTCCGCCACCCATAAAGTCCTCCACAAACCAACTCACTGCATTGCAAGCAGGATAGAACACTATAAGTACTACTACAACACCAAAGACATTGAAAAACATGTGTGCCAAAGCAGCACGGCGTGCCTGCGTGTTGGCGGTGAGCGAAGCCATGAATGCAGTGATGGTAGTACCGATGTTCTGTCCCATAGCAAGAGCCGCTGCCTGCTCGAAACCAAAGCCAGGAATGTTCATGCCAAAGAGCATCAGCGTGATTGCCATTGTTGCTGCCGAAGCTTGTACAATCATTGTTACAATAGCACCAACCATCACAAACAGCAGAATTGTCCAGAAGGATTCCTGTGGTACATGAGCCAACATTCCTGCTACCATGTCGCCAATGTTCATGGCTGTAGCCGATTCTTGCAAAAACGACAATCCCATGAAAAGGAAAGAAAAACCAAAAACAAACTCACCAATGCTTTTTCGATTGTTCTTGTTACTGAAAACAAGCGGCATACCAATGGCAAGCAAAGGAATGGCGAAGACAGCAATATCAACTTTGAACCCAACTGCAGAAATAATCCATGCTGTGACAGTAGTACCTATGTTGGCACCCATGATTACACCGATAGACTGTGCCAATGTCATTAATCCAGCGTTGACAAACGAAACCACCATTACCGTCGTAGCCGACGACGACTGGATAAGGGCTGTAATAAAGATACCAGTAAACACACCCATGACGCGATTTTTAGTCATGGCAGCAAGAATATTCCGCAGACGATTACCTGCAATTTTCTCTAATCCCTCTGACATCATTTTCATTCCAAAGAGAAACAATGCCAGTGAACCGATAAGAGAAAAGATGTTAATAATTATATCCATATTCAATCTTATAAAATTTCGCTGCAAAATTATAGTGATTGTATTACAACCTGGTTACATCAATGTTACAATTCTATTACATACCATCCTGTTTCGTATATATTGCACCCATTCAGTACTACCACAAATTTCCAAATTTCGCGAAAACACAGGCGACCTTAATAACATTGAACAAGATTAAAACACAAGATGTTTTGCTTTAGGATTGCTTAACGAATAAAAAAGGCTGAATCCGCGATATGGGATTCAGCCTTTTTTATTTGTTTGTAGCGTATGGGTCAAAATGCTGCGTTTTTTGGTGTACGTGGGAATGGGATGACATCACGAATGTTTTGCATACCCGTGATGAACAGTATCAGACGCTCAAAGCCTAAGCCGAAACCACCATGAGGACAGCTTCCGAATTTGCGTGTTTCAAGATACCACCACATATCTTTCATTGGAATCTGGCGGCGTTCGATTTCGGACATGAGCTTGTCATAGTCTTCTTCGCGCACACTACCACCGATGATTTCGCCTATCTGTGGGAAGAGTACGTCTGTGCCCTGCACTGTCTTATTGTCTTCGTTAATCTTCATATAGAAGGCTTTTATTTCCTTTGGATAGTCAATCATAATGACTGGTTTTTTGAAATGCTCTTCCACGAGATAACGTTCATGCTCTGAAGCGAGGTCGCAGCCCCACTCTACTGGAAATTCGAATTTCTTTCCGTTGCTGATTGCTTCTTGAAGTATTCTGATGCCTTCTGTGTAAGGCAGACGGACAAAGTCGATGCCGATAACGCTTTGCAGGCGTTCAATGAGTCCTTTATCCACAAATTGGTTGAGGAACTGTAGGTCGTCCATGCAATTGTCTAATGCCCACTGTACGCAGTACTTAATAAAGTCTTCCTCAATATCCATCAGGTCGGCAAGGTCTATGAAGGATATTTCGGGTTCTACCATCCAGAATTCAGCGAGGTGTCGTGGTGTGTTGCTGTTTTCGGCACGGAACGTTGGTCCGAAGGTATAGATTGCACCCAACGCTGTTGCTCCAAGTTCACCTTCAAGCTGTCCACTGACCGTAAGGGAGGTTTGCTGTCCGAAGAAATCATCGTCGTAGATAATCTTTCCGTCTTTGTCTTTCTTCAGATCGTAAAGGTTTTTGGTTGTTACCTGGAACATATTTCCTGCACCTTCACAGTCGCTGGCTGTGATGAGTGGTGTGTTGAAATAATAGTATCCGTGATTGTGGAAATAGGTATGTATCGCCATTGCCATGTTGTGACGAATGCGCATCACTGCACCGAAAGTATTGGTGCGGAGTCGCATATTTGCATGTTCACGCATGAACTCAAAGCTCTGTCCTTTTTTCTGCATAGGATAGTCGGCACCGCAAGTACCGAGAATCTGCAGTTCGCGGCATTGCAGTTCTACTGACTGCCCGGAGCCTTGTGACTCTACGAGTTCACCGTTTACGCTGATACATGCACCTGTTGTGATGAGTTTGATTTGTTCTTCATCGAACTTATCAACATCGATTACTATCTGTATGTTCTTTATGGTAGAACCATCGTTGAGTGCCACAAAGTTGACTGCCTTTGAGCCACGCTTTGTGCGTACCCATCCTTTGACATTGACTATTGTGCCTAAATCAATGCGTTTCAGTACATCAACAATTCTTGTTCGCTTAATAATTTCCATACGGTTTAACGATTTTGCAGTTATACGGTTTAAGTAGGTAATATTTTCATCTACGCAGATATTTCTTATTGTTCATTATTACAACACCCTTATAGTCGTCATTAACGGCCTGTCCCTGTAAATTATATTTCTGGTTGACAAGGTGGGTATTCTTATTGTCCCCTATGTCTTTTATGTCGGTGCTTGTCCACCACACAATGTTTGATGCATGTTCTTCATTGCAACCTTTGTATATTGCCTGAACACCTACGTTGTTGATAGTTTTTTCTTGTACATATACATTTATTCCGAAGTATGTTTGCATGATAAAACCATTTTCGCTATCATAGAAATTGTACGGAATCTGAGTCATATCTTTTCCGAATCCATATTTTTCGTTTGTGAATGTATATAGTTTGCCGTTGACATATATACTATAGTATAGGTTGTCTTTGTTGAGCACTTCGCCTTGCGTGCCGACTGGATTTACAAAGATGCTGACACACCAATCGCCTTCCAAATCATAGTAATCTGTCACATCTGCTATTTCAGGATCCACAGGTATTGCAGGGGAGTCAACAAAAAGTTTTATTACAGGATCGTTATATGTATTGAAAGCATAAGGATATGAATCGTTGGCATTTACCAACATTGCTGTCTGTGTCTCAGCTGGAGTAAGTGTGTGTGTTAAGGCATCATAGTTGAAGACAATTCTGTCTGTAAATGTATGCGTTTGATCAACACTTCCCCATTCGTTTGGAACCAGTTCGTAAGATGTTGTTATGAAATAACACGCATATCCGTATGCATCACCAATGAATTGTTTTGAAGGGAATTCAATAGTATTTCCATTGATAGTGCCCTTAATTACGGCTTCAGGAAGCGTGTTGTTGAATGACGTGAGATATACATCATTATTATTCATACCCATCAACACGAATGAGGATTCATATGTCGGTGGATTATTGTAGATATTCTTACTTGTCAGCGTATAGTACTCAAGTGATACATCTTCTGGTAGTTCGACAAGTTTATCAGTAAATAAGTTGTATTTTGTTTCGCAATCTGCATAACCAGCCCATTGACCATTTATTGTTTCTGCACCATCAGTAAATGATGCATATACTGCTCCGAGTACCTCCTTATCTACTTCGGTATTATTCAGCACGATACTGTCGCCGTCGATTGTATATGTGATAGGGGTTTCTGTGTCTTCTATAAATGTTATGTAGCCTTCCGCTTCAGTCACTTTCATCATCGTCAGTTTTAGATCACCAGAATATTCAAAATAATCATCCTTAACCTCGTCGTAGATGTACACTGATGTATGTTCCAGAATCTCTCCTGGTGCTATGGCAATAGTCTTTTTATCTTCACTTAATATTCCTTTTATCCATTTTCCAGAATTGATATATGCCAAAACATTCTGTAGATACACCTCATTGTTTTCTGCAAAGATAACATTTGCAATTCCTGACTGTTGAGTACGATATATTCCTTCCCAATCATCCATATATGACCAACCGCTACGCTTATAGCTTTTCAATTTCCCTTCTGGTTGCTCTGCTGCAAAAGTTGATGGCACTTTATGTTTGATAGATTTGTGCTGATCTATCTCCCCTACAAGGTTCGGATTATGTTTTAATACTTTGACTGTCTGAAAAGAAGTCTTGATTTTAGGAACGTTACCTACTGGATTCTGTGCACAAACTACGCATACACAAATCATACTACACAAGAATAAAACAATTTTCTTCATACTTTTTTAATTTTTTGTTGTTAAACAATACCTTACTTGCGATTTTGCAGTTTTTATTCAAATGCTCCAGAACGGAGGATGTTGACTTCTTTTTCTGTGAGGTAGCGCCAATCGCCGCGGCGGACGCTTTTCTTTGTGAGCCCAGCAAACATTGTACGGTCGAGTTTTGTAACATGATAGCCTATGGCCTCGAACATACGGCGTACAATACGGTTTCTTCCGCTGTGGATTTCTACTCCTACCTGACTCTTGTCGTTTTCGTCGGCATATTCTATCTGGTCAACATGTATCTCACCATCTTCAAGTGCGATACCTTCAACAAGTTGCTCCATATCGTGCTTGGTGATGTTTCTGTCGAGTCTTACGTGATAAACTTTCTTCTTCAGGAACTTTGGATGTGTGAGTTTGCTTGCCAAATCGCCATCGTTTGTGAGAAGGAGCACACCCGTGGTGTTGCGGTCAAGACGTCCAACAGGGTATATGCGTTCACGGCAGGCGTTCTTAACCAGTTCGAGTACGGTCTTGCGCTGCTGTGGGTCATCGGTTGTTGTGACGTAATCCTTTGGCTTGTTGAGAAGCACATATACTTTCTTTTCGAGTGTTACTGGTTGATCGTGGAAACGGACATCATCGTTGCGTGTGACCTTTGTTCCCAGTTCTGTAATCACTGTTCCATTGACAGAAACAACACCTGCCTGTATGAACTCATCTGCTTCACGGCGTGAGCAGATTCCAGCATTTGCAAGGAACTTGTTAATACGTATTGGTGCATTAGGGTCAATGTTTTGTTCTTTATACTCTATTCTTTTCTTCAAAGAATATTTCAGCGACGGATCATATCCACCTTGACGGTTGTAGTTCTGCTGTCCTGCATATTTGCCTGATGACCTGTAACCTTGCTGATAGCCTCCGCGCTGATCGTATGGACGATAGCCTCCCTGACGGTTGTAAGCTGACTGGCCTGCATTCCTGCCTGATGGTCTGTAGCCTTGCTGATTGCCTTCATACTGATTGCGCTGCTGATAGCCCCCCTGACGATTGTAGGCTGACGGCTGACGGTTGTAGCTCCGTCCGTCTTTTGCTCCACCGCCATATGGGCGAGAGTAGGCTGGACGCTGATTACGCTGAGCATCCTGAAATTTACTACCGAATCCTTCAGGGAAACCTGAAGTTTCTGCCTTGTTACCATAAACTCTTACGTTGTTGTTACGCTCTGTTCTTGTGAATCGCGGACGACGAGGACGAGCATTTTCCTCGCTTGAATTAAAGTGTCCGTTGTTTTCCTCTTCAAAATAATTCATTATGTTTCCAGTTTTTTAGATGTTTCAACCTCACGGCTGTTGTTGTTTGGTTGTTTAGGAGCCTAAACGATTAATTCTATTATTTATGTTCTAAACGCATTCACGGATTGCTTCCCGCAATCCGTGACACTTTTTTTGGTGGGCGTTGACGGATTCGAACCGCCGACCCTCTGCTTGTAAGGCAGATGCTCTAAACCAGCTGAGCTAAACGCCCTTTTTTTGTTTGCGGGTGCAAAGGTAATAAATTATTTAATTACAAAAATGAAAAAATTAATATTTAACACTAATTTAACATTTTTTCCAGGTCATTTTGGTCTAAAACGGTCAAAATGGTCTTTCCATTAGGTGTATAGTTTGGATTTTCGCATGCAAACAGTCGGTTTATTATATCTTCCATCTCTGCATTGGAAAGTATTTGTCCGTGGGGTATGGCTGCACTACGTGCAAGCGTAAGGCAGAGGTCGTAAAGCAGATTTTTGCGTATATCGATTGTACCGTCGCATGCTGAGCGCATAATGTCTTGAAAGAGTATCAGAGGATTGACATCTTTCAGTCCGGCAGGAATACCGTTGACAGAATAGCTGCCGCCACCGAGATTGAGGATTTCAAACCCCATCAATGTGAGTTCGTTGCTGAGCTTCTCCAGCACTGTGACCTCTGACGGGGTGAGTTCCACTATTTCAGGAAACAGTACCTTCTGGATGTTTTCGTGACCAGTGTTGCGTGTGTGCATCATCTGTTCGAAAAGAATTCTCACATGTGCTCTGTGCTGGTCGATTATCATTAGTCCTGATTTGACTGCTGTCATAATATATGAAGCCTTGTACTGGTAATGGACAGGCGATTTGTCTGTAATCGCGGAAGTTTCAGAATTTCCACGTTCAGGACTTACGAACAAGCTCACCTCATCTACCGCTACAGGCTTGCGCAGGAGACTATCGTATAATGACAGTTGAAGTGATGAATCAGTAGCCTCTCCCCTACTTTCATGTAATGGTAAAGGCTTGAAATCTTTCACATAGGATTGGGAGTGGGTTTCCTTTGGCTTATAGTATGACGGCAGTTCGGGGCGCACATCGTCGGTGAAATCAAGTTTTGGAATTTCACAGAATGTACCTAATGCCTCACGTACTCCAGCAAGGAGAAGTTGCCATATAGGCTGTTCGTTTTCAAATTTTATTTCAGTCTTGACTGGATGAATATTCACGTCAATGTCGTTTGGTGATACATCTATATATATATAATAAGGTGGCTGGTCACCATTGGCTATAAGACGCTCGTAGGCTGAGAGCACTGCCTTGTGGAAATATGGATGTCGCATGTATCTGCCATTGACGAAGAAATACTGACTAGAATTCTTCTTTGCTGATTCGGGCTTTCCAACAAAGCCTGTTATCGTTGCCAATGATGTTTCAACGTTTACAGGCAGGAGTAGTGGATTGAGTTTCTTCCCAGCCACATCGATAATTCGTTGACGAAGTCCAGTTGACGGAAGGTTGTATATTTCTGTTCCGTTGTTGTGCAGGGTGAATGCTATTTTGGGATAGACTAAAACTATATGTTCGAATGCCGATATGATGTTGTTGAGTTCTGTAGTGTTGGACTTGAGGAAACGACGACGGGCTGGTACGTTGAAAAACAAATTCTTTATCTGAAAATTACTTCCTACCGGACAGGAGGCAGACTCTTGTGTGATAACCTTTGAACCAGCTATATTTATGGAAGTTCCTATCTGGTCAGTTGCTGTGCGTGTTTTTAGTTCCACTTGTGCCACTGCCGCAATGGAAGCCAGTGCCTCGCCACGGAAACCCATTGTGCGAAGTTCAAACAAATCGGCTGCCTGCGTTATTTTAGAGGTAGCATGACGTTCGAACGACATTCTGGCATCTGTTTCGGACATACCTTTACCATTGTCGATAACTTGAATGAGAGTCCTTCCTGCATCGACAACCACCACATCAATACGTGTAGCTCCTGCATCAACGGAATTTTCGACCAGTTCCTTAATTACCGATGCAGGACGTTGTATAACCTCACCTGCTGCTATCTGATTCGCAACAGAATCGGGTAAAAGTTTTATTATGTCGCTCATTTTGCAGTTGTATGATTTTGCGTTTTTTATTTCGTCGCACTTTCGGTATATTGTAAGAGATGATGCTTTGGTGCAGGTTTGCGTGGTATTGTCTTCAGTACTTTTTCCTGAGACTTGCCACGCCATTCAAAAATATCGTCTTTGTTGAGAGGACGAATATAGTCAAACCAAGCAAATGATGCCAGCCGATCCTTGCCTGCTGGAATCTGATTCATTGGATAGACGGTGCCTTGCGATTTAGGCGACCATATTTTCTGCAGTTTCTTATCTTTTAGAAACATCTTCATCAGTGTAGTCTCCATGCAGTTGCAACCAATGAGTGTTGTGTCGGCATCATCTATTATGAAATATATGGACTTGACATTGTCTATTGCCTGCGACTCGCGCAAGTTACCGTTGTCGAAATAGGATTTCATTTCCTTCGACTCTATCTGATTGTAACATGTAGTGTCTTCTTGTAACCGTTGGACGGATAGGGCCTGACCAATAACATGCGACCAGTTCACGGTCGAGTCGTTGAGGTAGATTTTTATAACTTCACCCAACTGCTGCTGGTTTTCGTTCCAAAGAATAGGGTCCTTATACATAGTTATGCAGGAATCCTTGGATATATAGACCAGCGAATCGCATACAGCCTGAACGTCTGTGCGGTAGGCGCGGACATGGTTATAGGCATGAACACGACGATACATGGAATCAGTATTTATGTTGATAGTAAATAGTTTGAAGGTATCAGCATGCATATACAATGTATCCTTCTGGGAATAGTCGATTGCCACTGCCCTTTTAGTAGCAACGGCATAGCCTATACTGTCGTTGTAATAGCAGAAGTCGCCTTTAAGTTGATTCTTGTTTTTTTCATCGGAATAGATTACATTATTGTATGCACGACTAATTCCTGTTTTGTTATCGTGATAAACACTATCGCCTACAAGTTTTCTTCCGTCGCTGTTGGTTATGGCAGTACGATTATAGAATTCTGATTTTTCAGTTTTAGTGTTATGAAAGCCATGTTCGGTATAGATATGGCTACCATCGCTCTGATAGATATCCGTAGGGCCATACATTTCCGAAAGCCCTGAGTTTGTGTCATAATACAGAGTGTCGGTTTTGATGGTTGTCTTTTTATTTTTCAGCAATACGTCAAAATTGAACACTGCCTGGCGCGTTTCTGTATTATATTGTCCCCAGTCGGATGTCAGCGTGTTTGTAGGATCAACCAGTTTACCTCCTTCAAAGAAATAGCCTATACTGTATGCTTTGTCATAATTGAGACTATCGGTATAGAGTGTTGAATTGCGATTTTTCAGCACTACATGATGACGGGCTATTGCTAGTTCGTCATTTCCATCGTAGTAGGCGTAATCGCTTGTCAGCGAAAGAGTATCGCCTTGATACATTCTCACATGACCGAATGCCTTGAAGGAATTTGAGACTTCATAGAAATATGCACTATCGCAATACAATGTGGTACCATCATGAAAGAAATGAACATTTCCATTTAGTATCTGCACACCAGCCATTTCATAATCGTCGGTATGAAGTTTATCAGCATGAATGAGATGCACGAGCTTATTCTCACCGCTTACCCTACGGTTTTTGGCGTTGACAGCAAAACAACAAATCAATACTAACAAGCAACATGCCATTGATATACGATGACGGTAGAATCTCTTCATGCTTATATGATTTTGCGTGAATTTTAAATTAACCCACTTTTCATTTCACCCAGCCAGAATATTCAAAGTCACAATCCCTATACTTAGGATTTATCCTGACGTATGTGACCTTGATTTTGTCTTGAATCCATTTTTTCAGCACACCCTGCTTTCTCTGGGCAAGTACAACATTCTGTAACACAGGGTAATCATCTTTCAGCGTTGCTTTATGGCGTGGAGTTCTGCTCTTCAGTTTCACAATGGCACATACAGTCTTCATGTTTGCATTGATCATCACAAAAGGAGCAGAGATTGTGCCCACCTCCATATTACTGATAGCCTTTGCTACCTCTGACGGAAGTTCTTGAATGGAACATTTGGATGTGCGGCGGCCAGTCATTGGGTCGGTAACGAACATTATACCTTTGTTTTTTCTTGTGTCTTTGTCGTCTGAGACAAAGGATGCGGCCTCATCGAAAGTTACTTTTCCAGCATTAATGTCATTGACTAAAGTGTCAAGTCGTGCTATCATGGAATCAACATCTACCTGAGCCACACGTGGTTTACGAAGTATGTGGCGGCACTTTATTTTATCGCCTCGTTTATCTATCAATTGAATGATGTGATAGCCATATTCTGATTCTACGATTTTCGACACCTTATTAGGACTGGTGAGATTGAATGCTACATTAGCAAAAGCAGGGTCGAGCATACCACGACCGACATAGTCCATCTCACCACCCTGACGGGCAGAACCTGGATCTTCGGAATACAGACGTGCTAATGTAGCAAACGACGTTTCACCATCATTTACCCTGTCTGTATAATCACGCAACTCGTTTTTAATCCGATTTATTTCTTCGGCAGGAATACGAGGTGTGCGGGTTATTATCTGTACCTCCACCTGTGCTGCTACGGTTGGCAGACTGTCTTGTGGCAAATCCTTAAAATAGTCGCGCACTTCACCTGGAGAAACTATGACATCACCCGTAATCTTCTCCTTCATCATCTCGAAAACCTTACGGTTCTTGAGTTCAGTACGCAATTCTTCACGCATTTGCGAAATAGGCATTTTGCGATACTCCTCCAGCTTTTCTCTTGAACCAGCAAGTTGTATCCATGAATTCAACTGATTTTCTGCATCTTGTGCTATTTCCGAGTCGGTTACTTCTACACTATCCACCACTGCCTGATTCAGGAACAACTTTTGTATGGCTATCTGCTCTGGAATGACACAATCGGGATTTCCCTCCCAGCGCATACCTTCTTCCTGGCTACGTATTCGCATTGCTTCGATATCGGATTTGAGTATGGCCTCATCACCAACAACCCATACAACTTCATCGACCACATTGGCATCAAGCGGTATGGAATACACTGAATCTATAGGAGGCTGAATCTTAGAAGAATCAGCAACCACTGAGTCATTTTGCGCTTGTGAAAACATATTTATGGCAAAAAACGCACCAAATATGCTCAAAACTGCACGTTGCATTTTCATAAATGTCATATTGCAGGAAAAATATTTTAATGTTTGTTTACTGTTTTCAATACATCCTTATTCACAGAGAAGGAATATTTTTGTCTTAAATCTTTCACCCATTCTTTTTCCAACTGCTCCTGATAGTCAGAGATAACCAGGCTTATTACATCAGTAAAATCCTCAGGACCTTTTTTCAGCATCTTGCCAAAAAATGAGTTGTAAGGATAATCCTGCAATGCTTTTGGGTCGGAGTCTTTCACCTTAAAGACTAATTTGTCTGCAAAAGCATTGTCGCCTTTCTTAAACACACCTTTGTCGGCTCGCAATCGGAAGATTGAATCGTTGTTGAAAGTATTTTTCAATACAGTTGCCCATTCAGAGAATGGCAGTTTCTTCAACACTTTCTTGACGGCTTTCAAGTCGGATTTGTTGCGAGTGTGATATACTATTCCTTTGAAACGTGGTTCGTCCCAGGCATATTTCTTCTTGTTGGCATTGAAATAATGTTCCTGTCCGATGGTATCTTTTTCAGCTGCGCTCCATACTTTTTGATTACTGATTTCATAAAGCAATAGACCGTCGTGATATTCTTGGAACAAGTATTTCATTTCCATGCTGCCTATTGCCATTTCTTTTGCTTTTTCATCCATGATGCCTTCTTTTGTCAGTGTTGAATCGCTTGCAATCATGGCATCAAGTTTTCTGTTGGCTATTATCTCACGGGCATTTCTTGCTTCAATAAATTTCATGACCTGTTCTTTCAGTTCTTCATATGGCTCAAGTTGCTTTTTTTCGTTCAGCAGTATGATGTGATAACCAAAAGGACTAAGCACAGGCTTACTCATCTCACCAATTTCAAGTTTGAATGCTGCATCTTCAAATTCCTTTACAGTCTGTCCCTTCTGCACCCAGCCCAACTTGCCGCCACGGGCAGCAGAACCCCGATCGCCAGAATGTTGCTTTGCCATTTCCTCAAAATTTGCACCTTCTCGAATGGCATTATAGACAGAATCGGCTTTTTCTTTTGCCTTGGCTTGTTCTTCTACCGTTGCTTTCTGTGGCAAATAAATCAAGATATGCGACAACGAAAGGAAACCCTGCGGACCGATATTTTCTTTTGTCTGATTGTACACAAATTGTGCCTCCTGCTCCATATCTGCCTCTGTAACAAATGTAGGCAGAATCTGCTGGTCGCGATAAGTACGAAACTCTTTTATATATGAAGTAAGAGTATCGAGATGAGCGTCCAATGCTGCTGCAACTTTTAACTTGTAATTGATAAACAAATCAACATACTCTTCAATGCTTTTTTTATCAATGACACCTTCTGAATTATTCTTGTTAAAAGAATATTCAAATTCCGAACGGAGAACATTTACTCCGTTTATTGTCATGATAACAGGATCATCTTGTGCAAGACAACTTCCACAAGCAATTACCGCAAGCAATAATGCAACATACTTTTTCATTTTAGTATCTTTAAATAAGTTTAATATGCCAATTCAGAGAGGAATTTTATTCTTACCAGTCTGAGTTCTTCTTCGGAATATGCATCTCCGTATTCTTCGAGTGCTACTTTGATGGAGTCTGAATCGGATTGCATGAAGTAGTCATAAATCTCATCCACATCTTCAGGATCTATGTAATCTTCCAGGATGTAATCAATATTCAGCCTTGTTCCAGAATAGACAATTGTTTCCAACTTTTCTATCAGTTCCAGTTCATCCATTCCTTTGCTGTTTGCTATTTGTTCCAATGGAATTTTCCGGTCAATCATACCGATTATTTCTACTTTCTGCAGCGATTTGTTTGGAATGGTTTTTATGCGTACATCACCCAAACATTCTATTTCATTTTCTTGGCAATGTTTCTTTATAAGGTCGCAGAATGGTTGTCCGTATCGTTTTGCCTTGCCCTCGCCCACACCTGGTATTGTGCGAAGTTCATCGAGAGTGACAGGATAAACAGTTGCCATCTGCTGAAGTGATATGTCCTGGAAAATCACGTAAGGTGGGACCTCCAGCTTTGCTGCCATTGACTTCCTCAGATCTTTCATGATGGCAAATAGTTCCGGGTCGAGAACAGAAGTCATACCTTCATCAGGTACTTCGTATTCGTCGGCATCAAAATCATGGTTTTCTACAATCTTAAACGCTACTGGTTTATTCATAAAATCCGTACCCGTAGCGGTAAGTTTCAGAAGTCCGTAGTTTTCAACGTCTTTTTCAATATAGCCCGACAGCAGAGCCTGGCGAATAATCGCATTCCATGTTTTCTCAGAAACCTTATCGCCAGAGCCAAATTCTTCAATCTGATCGTGCTTGTGTGAAATTATTTCATCTGAATTGATACCCATCAAGAAGTCAATAATATACTCTGTCCTAAACTTTTCCTTCAATGTTTTTATTGCTTCCAAAGCCAAGAGCAGTTTGTCTTTTGCTTCAATCTTCTTATGAGGATGCAGACAGTTATCGCAATTTCCACAATTTCTCTTTTCATAGTCCTCACCAAAATAGTGAAGCAGCATCTTGCGACGACAAACTGACGATTCTGCATAACATGCTGTTTCCATCAAGAGTTGCTTGCCGATGTCCTGTTCCGAAACAGGCTTGCCTTCCATGAATTTTTCCAAACGTTTTATGTCTTTGAATGAATAGAATGCTATACACTTGCCCTCGCCTCCATCACGACCAGCACGACCAGTTTCTTGATAATATCCCTCCAGACTCTTTGGGATGTCGTAGTGAATTACAAACCTCACATCTGGCTTGTCGATTCCCATACCGAATGCTATTGTAGCTACAATGACATCGATACGTTCCATGATGAAATCATCTTGTGTCTTTGTGCGGACATCTGTTTCCAGACCGGCATGGTATGGTGCTGCCTTTATATCGTTTACGTTCAGCAATGCAGCAAATTCCTCTACTTTCTTACGCGCCAAACAATATACAATTCCGCTCTTACCTGCATTCTGTTTTATGAAACGAATCACATCCTTATCAACATCCTTGGTCTTCGGGCGTACCTCATAATAAAGATTTGGTCGGTTGAACGAACTTTTAAACTCTATTGCATCCTGAATACCGAGAGTTTTCTTGATATCCGAACGCACCTTGTCCGTTGCTGTTGCTGTCAGTGCGATTATCGGTGCTAATCCTATCTGATTTATTGTAGGACGGATATTTCTGTAGTCTGGACGGAAATCATGTCCCCATTCCGAGATACAATGTGCTTCGTCGATGGCATAAAACGATATGTGGATCTGCTTCAGAAATTCTATATTTTCGGCTTTTCCAAGTGATTCAGGAGCCACATACAGCAGTTTCGTCTTGCCAATACGAACATCTTCCTTGACTTGCTCTATTGCTGGCCGGCTAAGCGATGAATTTAGGTAATGAGCCACGTCTTCCTCTCCCAGTCCTGTCATCAGATCTACTTGATTCTTCATCAACGCAATGAGCGGAGATATTACTATTGCTGTACCTTCCATCATCAGTGAAGGCAACTGGTAGCAAAGAGACTTTCCTCCACCTGTTGGCATAAGCACAAAAGTATTCTTGCCAGCAAGAACATTTTGAATTATTGCCTTCTGGTCTCCTTTGAATTTGTCAAAACCAAAATAATGCTTTAGTGCTTCATTTATTCTCATGAAATGATAGTTTTTTCAATTTGTTTTTTCACGTAATCTAATGTTACTTTTAATATTTTTGTACGTCTAGAAGGCTGCTCATACATTGCATCCACCATTACGTTTTCAACGATTGAACGCAATCCTCTTGCTCCGAGTTTGAACTCCACAGCCTTGTCGACAATATATTCTAATGCATCTGGTGCAAACGTAAGTTTTACTCCATCCATGGCAAACAGTTTTTCATACTGGCGCACAATGGAATTCTTCGGTTCAATGAGAATCCTTTTCAAATCTGGTCTGTCGAGTGGCTGCAGATGTGTCAGAACGGGCAAACGACCAATTATCTCAGGTATCAGTCCGAATGATTTCAAATCCTGAGGAGCAACGTATTGCATCATGTTCTCCTTATCTATGTTACGAGTGTTCTGTACGGAATTATAACCTACAACGTGAGTGTTCAACCGTTGGGCAATTTTTCTTTCTATGCCGTCAAAAGCACCACCGCAGATAAATAATATGTTTCTCGTGTCCACATGCACATAATCCTGGTCAGGATGCTTTCTGCCACCCTTTGGCGGTACGTTGACAATGCTACCTTCAAGCAATTTCAACAATCCCTGTTGCACTCCCTCACCACTCACATCGCGTGTGATAGAAGGATTATCGCTCTTGCGTGCTATCTTATCAATCTCATCGATAAAGACTATTCCACGTTCTGCAGCAGCCTGATCATAATCTGCCACCTGCAACAATCGCGACAGGATACTTTCCACATCTTCGCCCACATAGCCTGCCTCTGTAAACACAGTTGCATCGACAATCGTGAAAGGGACATTAAGAAGTTTTGCTATAGTGCGTGCTATCAATGTCTTGCCAGTACCAGTAGGACCAACCATGATAATGTTGCTCTTCTCAATTTCAACATCATTTTCTTCCTTCTGCGCAACCTGATACAATCGTTTGTAGTGATTATACACCGCAACAGCCAATGTCTTTTTAGCATCATCCTGACCAATTATATATTTGTCGAGATATTCCTTTATCTCTATTGGCTTCGGAACTTTTTTCAAATCAACATTGAATTCTGAATTGGACTTAGCCACTGAAAAAACCCCGTTTTCCTGAAGCACATAATATGCCTGTTCCACACAATCGCTGCAGATGTTGCCATCTGGACCATTGAGCATCATCTTTACATCTTTAGCACTTCTACCACAAAAACTACATTTACCTTTCATCTATCTCTTCTCTAACACTTTATCAATCATACCGTATGCCTTGGCCTCCTCTGCTGTCATCCAATGGTCACGGTCTGAGTCTTTCCAAACCTGTTCGTACGGTGTTTTTGAATGGCTTGCAATTATTGTATAAAGTTCTTTTTTCAGTTTCTGTATTTCCTCTGCAACAATCTCTATATCGGAAGCCTGACCTTGTGCTCCGCCCATAGGCTGGTGGATCATCACTCTTGAATGAGGCAATGCAAAACGCTTACCCTCAGCACCTGCCACAAGCAGCACACTTGCCATCGAAGCAGCCATACCCGTGCATATTGTTGACACATCGCTCTGGATAAACTGCATGGTATCGTAAATACCTAATCCTGCATACACACTACCACCAGGGGAATTCACATAAATACTGATATCCTTGCCAGCATCAACTGAATCTAGATAGAGCAACTGTGCCTGCAGAGTATTTGCAGTATAATCGTCAATCTGCGTACCGAGAAATATTATTCTATCCATCATCAAACGTGAAAACACGTCCATCTGAGTAACGTTCAACTGACGTTCTTCCAAGATATATGGATTCAAATATTGATTTTGCACCTTTACAACATCATCCAGAACCATTCCATTTATACCAAGATGTTGTGTGGCGTATTTTATAAAATCGTTGTTCATTACTTTTCAAACAATGCATTAAATTCTTTTAGTGTCAATTCTTTTGTATCAAGAGTAACAACAGTCTTCATTATGTCAGTAAGTTTGCGATCTATGCTACGATCCACGAGATTGTTCACCATTTCTTCCTTCTTCAGCATATCCTCTGCATACTTAACAAGATATTCATCAGGAATATTATTCATACCATACTGTGCAAACTGTGCACGAGTTGCTTCTATTGCAGCCGCCTTTATGTCAGCCTCGTCAATATTTATTTTGTGGACTGCTACCAGCTGATCGCGGATAAGATGCCATGTCAACTCCTTCATACTGTTGTCATAGTTGTCTTCTATATATTTATCGTCCTTGTCCAGATTGTTGCGTTTCATCATTCTCTTCATCAAAGCATCAGGATATTCCAGTTTGCCCACCTTCTTCTCGCAATATTCACGCAAATCAATAATGAAACGATAGTCGCTATCGGCAACCATCTGCTTTGTCAGATCCTCTGCTACGCGCTTACGGAAATCTTCCTCTGTCTTCACAGTATCCTTGCCATAAACATTATCAAACAAATCCTGATTCACCTTACCTTTCTCGTAGCGTGTAACCTCTGTCACCTGATAAGTGAAATCCGACTTCACTTCGGCAGCCTGCTCCTTCGTTATCTTAAGGAATGATGCCAGTTCTGTCTGGTTACCTTCGTATGCCTTGTAAGGATTGAATGTAATCACGTCACCAGGCTTGCAACCCTTAAACAAATCCTGCTGTTCCTTGTCCTTCATATACTTAGGCATCATTACTGCCGACTCTACCGTCACGCCACCTTCTTTAGTCTCGCCATTTTCAAGTTCACGAATGTCACCTTTCAGCATATCTCCATCCTTGTAAGTTTTAACCTTGACATACTGACCTGCGCGTGAAGTGTAAACGTCGATTTGCTGATTAATCAGTTCATCATCAACTTTGATTGTATAGAAAGGTACTTTGTTCTTCTTTGTGAGAGAAATTTTAAATTCAGGAGCAATAGCAACGTCAAAGACAAATGTAAATTCTTCAGCCTTTTCAAAATCCACACTATTGTTTTCCTCGTCGTTCATCAGCGGACTGCCAAGCACCTGAATCTTATTTTCGTGTATATAAGCATCCACCTTTTCGCTGAGCAGTTGGTTGATTTCATCAACTTTTACTGCTGCTCCATATTGTTTTTCTATAAGTGTCATCGGAGCATTGCCTGGACGGAAACCAGGAACATTAGCTTTCTTTCGGTAGTTCTTAAGAGTTTTCTTTACTTTTTCTTCATAGTCAGCCTTTACAATTGCGACTGTCACCTTGCCGTTAATCTTATCGGCGCATTCAAATTTAATTTCCATTTTTTGTTATTTATTGTTTATAATTTATTCTGTTTACAAAAAATTTGGGCATTCAGTAAATCCGTTGGTCATCTATCAATTATTTCTTACTTGGTTGTTTCGCCGTTGCTCGTCTATGAGTTGAAAATCCTTCTTTCGAAGCACAAAACTCGTACTTAGATATTTCTCTCTTACAATCTGGTTCGATGCCAACTCCTCTGGCGTACCATGAAAGAGGATTTTTCCTTCAAACAGCATATAGGCGCGGTCGGTAATACAGAGTGTATCCTGAACATTATGGTCGGTTATCAAAATACCAATGTTCTTATACTTCAGTGTCCATACAATATGCTGAATGTCTTCCACCGCAATAGGGTCAACACCGGCAAACGGCTCATCAAGCATTATAAATTTCGGATTTATTGCCAGGCAGCGCGCTATCTCCGTGCGGCGGCGTTCGCCTCCCGATAACTGATCACCCTTGTTCTTCCTGACCTTTTCAAGCCGGAACTCAGCTATCAGACTCTCTAAAATATTTTTTCTTTGCTGCTGGGCAACACCTTTTTTCATCTCCAACACTGAAATAATATTATCTTCCACACTCATCTTGCGAAACACACTAGGCTCCTGCGGCAGATAGCCTATTCCCCTACGAGCACGCTTATACACAGGCTCGTTGGTAATTTCCAGGTCGTTGATATACACATGACCTGCATTTGGAACCACTAACCCTGTTGTCATATAAAACGAAGTCGTCTTGCCTGCTCCATTAGGACCCAGCAGTCCAACAATCTCGCCTTGCTTGACATCGAAGCACACCTCATTGGCCACGATACGCTTTCCATATCGTTTCACTAGTCCATCACAATGCAAAATATCATGAGTCTCACCAGCAGGTGTCATGTGATTTCTATCTTCTATAATTACATTTTCGTCCATATTGGCGCAATTAGGATGCAAAAGTAATAAAAAAGGTTTTAAGGTTTTAAGGTTTTAGGTTTTAAGGTTAAAGTTTTAAGTTTTTTTATCAAAAAATTACGTTTCTCGTATCTACTCAGCCTTTGAATAAGATTAAACGCAAACAGCAGACATACCTTTATCAGGCACATCTGCTGTTTTGCTATCTGAAATTCAGTTGTCTCTACCAACCGAAATCACAATCTTCGCATTCTTCCTTGCTCCAGGCTTCCCTTTTTGTTGCTTATTTAGTTTGTTTGATTTTATTGTTCAATACATTTCGGGGTGGAGCAAGAAATCAAATAATCCTATATGCCGAATGCCGTTCTCGTCATAATAGGATTTTATATCTTCATTTTGTATCAAAATCCGCTGAAATGAGTCGTGGATATGCTGAAACGACTGTATTTCTTGCCGATACTTATCTTCCGAATTTATCTTATACGATGATTGGATATAATATCGTTTACTACCTTTATTGCAAACAAAGTCCACTTCCAATTTCTTCCGGACTGATCTGCCGTCTTCTTTACAATTATATTCCACCATGCCTACATCTACACTCCAGCCGCTTCGACATAGCGCATTATAGATAACATTCTCCATGATAAAGCCATAATCGCGTTGACGAAAATCCAAGCGGGCATTACGTAATCCAGTGTCAACAAAATAATATTTGGACGGAGAGGAAATATATTTGCGTCCTTTGACATCATATCGTTTGGCTTGTGTCAACAAAAAGGCATCTTGTAAATACTGAATATAAGAGGCAACGGTTGGTCGAGAAATGGATAGATGCTTGATGGAATTGAACGTGTTGGTTAATGTCAAGGTATTCGTTAATGAGCCAACTGAAGAGGCCAATACATTCACCAACTCGCCAATCTCCTCGTTCCCACGTAAATTATAACGGTTGATAATGTCGGAGAAATACGTCTGTTCGAATAATTTCTTGAGATAGTCGGCTTTGCGCTCATCACTCTGCATAAGTAGTAATCCAGGCATACCGCCATACAGCTGATATTCTTTCCATGCTTGTTCTACGGTTCCATTATTAACCGAAAAAAATTCAGCAAATGAAAGAGGATACACTCTTAGTTCATCACCTCGTCCACGAAATTCTGTAATAATGTCGGAACTTAAGAAGCGGCTGTTGCTGCCAGTTACATACACATCAACATTCGATAAATGCAGAAAACCATTCAATACATTTTCGAAATGAGAGACCAATTGTATTTCGTCCAATAGGACATAATACATTTGAGAATCTTTGACTTGCTCTTTTACGGACTCGTATAATCGGTGAGGTTCCAGATACGATTCGTTTGCGAAATCGTCTAATGCGATGCTGATAATGTGATCTTGAGTTATACCTTCGTTTAACAGGCGTTGCTTGAACAACTTGAATAGAAGATAGGATTTGCCACATCTTCTCACCCCTGTAATAATCTTGACCAGTCCGTTGTGTCTTCTTTCCCACAATTGGTTCACATAACTAACCCTTGATACTTCAATAAACATAGCATTTACATCTTTTGCATAAATACGCATTTTTTGTAATTCGGTTGCAAAGATAAGAAAAAACTTTGTTTTTCAAATTGGTAATTAATAATTAATAACGCGTAATTAGGATTTTTTAATAAATTACGTTTCTCGTAACTACTCAGCCTTTGAATAAGATCAAACGCAAACAGCAGACATACCTTTATCAGGCACATCTGCTGTTTTGCTATCTGAAATTCAGAATACTGAAACTGCCAATGATGCTGCCAATATAGTTAGTCTCTTCATTTCTGTTGAGAATTATTTTTCTAAAGTTTCGCACACCTCTTTTGCAGAATGTTAAGCCGTCAGATGTTTGCGTAACACTCTGATTTTCCTTATGTTGCAAGAGAATATTAACAATTCTTAATGACAATTCATAAATAATGCTAACTTACTGAAAATAACT
>JAZLKO010000074.1:0-6559 GCA_045597685.1 Prevotella sp. | reverse complement strand
AGGTTTTGAGGTCTTAAGGTCTTTAGGTTTTTAGGTTTGGCTATCTCTAACGAGTAGATGGTAATCTCAACCTTATAACCTTATAACCTCATAACCTTATAACCTATCAAGTTGAACTTGCGAAACTTGAGTATAAAAATCGTCTTATGTTCTTTTTGGGAGTCTTTTCAAATTCTTCTGTCCGCTGCTCAAATTTACTCAACTGACAGTATTTCGGCAAATGCGCATTGACTGCCTTGCAATACTCGTCAAAGTGTTCTTCCAATTGCTCACGGGTGGTCTTGTTCACTTTCAGGGTAGCATCTGAAGCATAGACCAATGCCACTAAGCGACCATCGCGCTGTACCACCACACACTCATCGAAGAGGGTATAGGCGCAAACCTGATCTTCCGCTTCCTCTGGAAATACGTTCTGGCCATTCGAGGTGAGGAGCATGTATTTCTTTCTGCCCTTGATATAGAGGAATCCATCATTATCCATAATGCCCAAATCGCCCGTACTCATCCAGCCGTCGGCATGGATGACCTCATCTGTTGCTTCCTGATTCTTGTAATAGCCCAGCATGACATGCTCCCCCTTGACAAGAATCTCTCCTGGAACATTCACAGGGTCATCGCTGAGGATTTTTATTTCCATATTGCCGATAACCCTTCCGCACGACCCGGCTGGTGACTCCCCTATGTTGCTGAATGTGATGAGAGGGCCGCACTCTGTCATTCCATAACCTACATTGTAAGGGAACTGGATATCATGCAGGATAGTGGCTACCTCTTTGTTCAATGGGGCACCGCCTAATATTATTTGGTCAATATTGCCTCCGAAGGCTGAAATCAACCCTGCTCTTATCCTTTTATATATCGCCTTCCTTGCAAATGGGAAATGTAGCATGAATCTGATGTATGGCTTGTCGAGAATAGGCTTCACCCTGCCGGTTACTATCTTCTCGACCAACAATGGAACGGTCATTACCAATACTGGCTTCACTGTCTGCATTACCTCTAATAGCAATGCAGGCACAAGGCGTCGCATATATATAAATATGTGAGCACCTGCCACGACTGGATACAGTACATCGAACACAAGTCCGAACATGTGCGCCAGCGGCAGGATTGATAATGTGTGGGAACCTGGTTTCAAGGTCAGATTTTGCATGCAAAGCCCTACGATTGCCATAAGTGACCTGTATGGCAGCATCACTCCCTTCGGATTTCCAGTAGAACCGCTTGTGTAGCTGAGAAGCATCAGGTCTTCAGGCGAGTCCTTGGCTTCATAGCACACGGAATCTCTCGTGAATCCATCTGGGTATAGTTCTTCATGACGCTTATATAATGCCTCTTCTATCAAATCTGTGTAGATGGTCGGAGAAATCGGCAGTAAGTCCTCTGTGTTGAGCAGATACATCGGGCATTTGCCTTCTGGCCATAGGCCAGACAGCATGCTGTTCCCTATCATGAACTTGGCACCGCAATGTTCACAGAGCATTACCAATTGGGCATTGCTGTAGTCGGTAAGAAGTGGAACTGCTACTGCCCTATATGTCAGAATGGCAAGCAGAGAAATTACCCAGTTTGCACTATTCCTGTCACACAGGACAACCTTGTCGCCAGGTCTTATTCCAACCTGCTCGAACAACAGATGCATATAGGAAATGCGGGTAGCCACATCACCATAAGTAAAAGTCCGCTCCGCACCATTGGCTGGTAAATTGGTTATGGGGTTTACTGACGGAGTCGAACTATAGTCCGTAAGTGCCGGTTCGTCCCACGAGTCGCGAAACCTCTGTTCAAGTGTTTTTATCAGCGATTTCATATTCTTTAGTCGGTTATATATACCGTAACACTTCTTGCAGCTTGTGCTCCATAGACAAGAGCACCTTCTATGTCGGCAGTCTTTGATGGTCCGCTGATGAAAGTTCCAAATTTGTAATCTTTGAAATATTCACCTCTAAAATCGCGTTCTGCAATTAAAGCGTATGCTTCGTGCATATTGTTCACAATGTCTTTGCGCGACACTATTATGTTAAGATGCTCGGACTTGAAGAGGAACGAGCGGTCAGTTTCCCGTTGTGGAATCCATATACAGCCATTTTCTGCTACACCGATGTCGCCCTTAATAGTAGAACTATCTCCTCGTTCATCCGTTGGCGGTGGAGTTTCAAGACTAACTTTTGCGCCAGAGATATTCTTGCAGGCATTGATGAATTGCTCGACAGGATTTTCAAACTGAATACCATTAACTTTTATTTCAGGCATATCAAACTTCTGTTTGATGTTCTGATGCAATCTGTTCAAAATATTTTCACGACTACTCATTTCACATCTCCTTTCTTCCATAACTGATGGAATGATTTTTTAGGAAATCTCATCATCTTATGTCCGTAAGTCCAGGCATTACACTTCACGTTCATCATACAGTCTGGCACCATGTTAGCTAATGGAGCCAATTTCAAAGTATTCTGATACAAAGATGGATTGCCGAAGAGAAAAGCCATTCCTTTCGACATAATCTTTTTTGAAGGGTTGGCTTTACCGATGTTATCCAATCCTTGTCTCCACAAATAAATCTGTTTGCTCAAATCCACCTTTACAGGACAGACATTTTCACAACTCATGCACAGGCTACATGCTGATACATTGCCAGCGTATTGTTTAGCATTTTTCAGCATTCCAAGATTGACACCTATTGGACCAGGGATGAAGTATGTGTATGAATATCCAGCACTGCGACGATACACAGGGCAAGTGTTCATGCAGGCACCACAACGCATACATTTAAGTGTTTGCCAATGTTCTTCATTACCTATGCTACAACTCCTGCCATTGTCAACAAGTACAATGTGCATTTCTCCGTCTGGTTTTGGACCACGGAAGTGTGAGGTATAGACGGTTGTTTCCTGTCCTGTTCCGCATCGTGCAAGCAATCGCTGGAAAACACCCATTGATTTATAGTCGGGCACAATTTTTTCCAACCCTATGCTTACAATATGGAGTTTAGGTATTGATGTGCTCATGTCGGCATTGCCTTCATTTGTGCATACCACCACATCACCAGTTTCCGCCACTCCGAAATTAGCACCCGTCATACCTGCATCGGCGGTCATGAACTGATTGCGGAGATGCAGTCGTGCAACGAAAGTCAGCATTGTAGGGTCGGCAGAATCTACGTTTGTCAAATCGTTCAGTTCTTTATAGCGCTCAACAAACTCGTTGTATTCTGGAATCTGAGCCTTGAAGCAGTCTCTTATATCTTCTTTGTGAACGTGCAGGGCAGGCATTACGATGTGCGAAGGTGCCAGTTTCATCATCTGTAGGATTCTCTCGCCAAGATCGGTCTCCACTACCTCAATACCTTTCTTCTGGAGATTTTCGTTCAGATGACATTCTTCAGTGAGCATGGATTTGCTCTTTACAACCTTCTTTACGTTGTGTGCCGACAGAATGTCGTAAACAATCCTGTTGTATTCCTCCGCATCCTCTGCCCAATGCACATGAACACCATTGCGTTTTGCAGCCTTCTCAAATTTTTGGAGATATTCATCTAAATGGGTGATGGTATGTTTCTTGATGAGGCTGGCAGTTTCACGCAGTTCTTCCCATTCTGGTAGGGCGTATGCCATCTTGTCGCGTTTGGCGCGCACATTCCAAAATGTCTGGTCGTGGTGCCCCACAATATCATACTCGCCAGTTGAACCATTAATATATTGCGATGCACGTTTTGAATGTTCCGTACTCATAGTCCTGCTGCTAAAATTTCTACTACATGAATAAACTTGATTGATGACTTGTCTTTCTGTGCAATGCCTTGCATGTGCATAAGGCAAGAGGAATCTGGTCCTGTAACATATTCAGCACCAGTAGCAATATGGCGGCGTATTTTATCCCGTCCCATACGTCGTGACACATCAGTTTCTTCTACGGCAAACATTCCACCAAAACCGCAACATTCATCCTTGCGTTCAGGTTCAAAAATCTCAATGCCGTCAACCAGTTTCAGCAAATCTATAATCTTGTTGAACTGCGGCACATTCCTTTCCGATGGAGACGACAGCCCCAGTTCCCTCACTCCATGGCATGAATTGTGAATACTGACTTTATGCGGAAAACTTGAAGGCAATGATTGCACTTTCAAGATGTCGTGCAGAAATTCAACTATATCCACAGTCTTTCCAGCTGCCTCACATTGATGTTCCTTGCCAAGAATTTCGGGATGGAAAAAGCGCACGTATGCAGCACAACTTGCACTTGGTGCTACCACATAGTCATAATCCTTGAACATCTCGTCGAAACTTTTTGCCAATGGTGTTGCCAGTTTCTGAAAACCAGCATTGCCCATAGGCTGACCGCAGCACGTCTGTTTTTCGGGATATTCTACGTTGACACCTAAGTGTTTAAGCAATTTATATGTAGCCACGCCAACTTCAGGATACAAAGCATCCACATAGCATGGCACAAATAGTCCGATTCTCATATTAGATTACTGGTTGTGGAAGCCTCTCCCCAACCCTCCCCTAAAGGGAAGGGAGAGAGTTTCAAATAGCCCCTCCCTAAGGGGGAGGGGTTGGGGAGAGGCTCGTTTTCGTTTTCATTATCGTTATCGTTGTTACTATTATCTTGTCTGCAGATAGGTAACGTGAGTAATGAGGTATTCCTCAATTCCATGCTTACCGTCAGCACCACCGATACCAGATTTCTTCATACCAGCATGGAAACCTTGCATACCTTCAAAGTGGAAACGGTTGATGTAGGTCTCACCAAATTCCAGTTCGCGGCAAACCTTTGTTGCAGTATTGATGTCGTTTGTGAATACTGAAGAAGCCAGACCATATTCGCAGTCGTTTGCCCATACAATAACTTGGTCAAGGTCTTCAAATTCGATGAGAGGAAGCACAGGACCGAATGTTTCTTCGTGTACAATATCGAAATCTTGCTTAACATCGTCAAGAATTGTTGCAGGATAGAAATATCCCTTGCCTTCGATTGGTTTACCACCACAAAGAACCTTTGCGCCCTGCTTGATAGCGTTTTCAACCTTTGCTACAACACTTTCCAATGCACGCTTTTCTACAAGTGGTCCCATGTCAACAGTCTCATCCAAGCAAGGATCACCAACTTTTACAGCCTGGAATTTCTTCAGCAATATTTCTGTAAACTGCTTTTTGATGTCCTTGTGAACATAGCAACGCTCAGCATTGTTGCAAATCTGCCCGTTGTTGCCAATGCGTGAATCGAGTATGGCTTGTGCAGCGAGTTCAAGGTCGGCATCTGGCATAACAATAGCAGGAGCCTTACCTCCAAGTTCCAGTGATACCTTTGTAATGTTTTTTGATGCAGCAGCCATGATGCTTTCACCAGCAGAAACAGAACCAGTTACGCTGACGATGTCAATCTTAGGACTTCCAGCCATTTCATTACCGATGACAGAACCTTTACCAGTTACGATGTTGATGACACCTGCTGGCAGACCAGCCTCATCGACAACCTTTGCAAATTCAGTACAGTTTTCTGGAGTCAACTGTGATGGCTTTATTACTATAGTACACCCAGCAATCAGCGCAGCACCAGCCTTGCGGGCAATGAGGAAGAATGGGAAGTTCCATGGCAGGATACCTGCAACAACACCGATAGGCTGCTTTGAGAGGAACATAGACTCGCCACGATTGTCGCTCTGGATAATTTCGCCCTCAATGTGGCGTGCGAAAGATGCCATGTAGTCGAAATACTCAGCCGTTACCACAACCTCGGTAGTAGCCCAACTCTTAGTCTTTCCTTGTTCGCGCATTATGATGTCGATAAATTCATCCTGACGCTTGCGTATGCCTTCGGCAAATTTCTTCAGATAGGCAGCACGCTCAATGGATGGTGTGCGACCCCATTCTTTTTGGGCTGCCTTTGCAGCATCCAAAGCTTCGTTCACGTCTTCGATAGTGCCTTCTGGCTGACGAGAGATTACTTCTTCTGTTGAAGGATTCAGAACATCAATCCATTTTCCTGAACGGCTTTCACAAAACTTGCCGTTGATGTACATTTTAAGATCTTTCATAATTGTCTTTATTGAATTAGGTTTGTAAAAAAAATTTGCGCTGCAAAAATAAGAAAAAGTTTAGAGTTTAGAGTTTAGAGTTTAGAGTTTTAAGATTTTTTAAAAAAACTCAACGCAAAGTCCGAACGCAGCATTACGTGTACCTTACGAAAGAAACATCGAAATCTTAACTAAGCCTTTTACCCTGACTTAAGGCTGTTTTAAGGCTGAGAAGAGCGCAAGTTCAACATAGAACTGCAATTTTCAGGTAGAAGAAATACTTAAATCTGATACTTGAAAACACCGAGGGGTTTGGGGGCGAGCAGCCACCAAATGAAGAAAATTCAACTGCAATGTATAAAAAATCAAAAAGGAAGACCGCTGTCTCCCAAAGATTAATTAGGGATAGTCGCAAATTAGTTCGAACAAACATAACGATTTGATTGCCAATGTCATAATTTTTTTGTATCTTTGCATAAGAATCAAAAAAATCCCCCAAACTGCTTTGCAAGGCTTGTTTTGGGGGAAACGAAAAATTAT
>JAZLKO010000073.1:0-14396 GCA_045597685.1 Prevotella sp. | reverse complement strand
AGTTACTAAAAATCAGCGAATTATACAAATTTTTAAAGAACTATTTTGTTGCCTAAAGTGTTAAAAAACAGTAAT
The DNA here is from genome assembly GCA_045597685.1 of Prevotella sp. GTDB lineage: Bacteria > Bacteroidota > Bacteroidia > Bacteroidales > Bacteroidaceae > Prevotella. The sequence continues at coordinate 14,321 of JAZLKO010000073.1, read as the reverse complement.
ATGAAAGCACTGAAACATAACGCTTTTTCGAACATGATTTTATATCTGTTTTGAACACCCTACCTTCAAGGCTTCTTTCGAAGCTTTCAACTTGAAGTCACCACACAGATGGCTACCGCTAAGTAACAAATTCTGAGAGGTTATATTAATAACATAGATATAATTTTTATTCACAATCAAACTTTTGCCAACACGTACGAAGGTGTTGTTTTTCAGTTTTTGTAATACTTCGTCAAAGAAGTGCAGCTGGAATGTCATCTTGTAAGGCTTTCCATTAAACAAATAAAGATCAGAATAGTTTCCGTCCGCTCGAATGAAAACTATGTCCTCTGTCTGAACTCTTACAAGTTCTGTTGGTGTTGATATTTTAAGCCATTCCATGTTGAATTATAATTCTATTTTGCAACTCCCAATAGAGAAATTCTGTTTTTAAATTCTGTTAAAAAGTATAGTGCGTTTTCAGCGATTATGAACTTTCAGTGGCTCAGTGGAAAAATTCCATTGAGTCGCGTTTTACCGACTTTTGCAGTAGGATTCGGGGCTTATGCTACACTATTGCCTCTATCAACGTGCGACCATTCAGCACTACTGGTGGCAGCAAGCCTGGTTGCTTGTTTCTGTTAAAGCAGAAGGATATCATGTAGCCTGTCTGAAGATTGAAGTGTTCCAGATAGCCCACAAGCTGTTCCTCTCCTCTATCATTATAGGCATCGCCACGCCAGATTTTCAGTTCAATCACATACTCATGGTTGTTGTAGTTGATGATGAGATCGGTGCGTGTTTCATCGCGTGTCTCAGCTTCAACATAATAGTGGCCAACGCCATTGATGATTGGGCGTATGTAGAGTTGGAACTGCTTGCGCCCATGTTTCTCCACGAACTTGGTGTCCATTGTTCCGTCAGCGGTACGGAAAATCTCGTTGAAGTGCTCGGAGAACTTCTGCAAGAGCAAAGGCATATCCAACCCATCGCCTTTGATGAACTGAGACTTCTCAATGGAGCCAGCAGAGTAAATCTCTGATTCTTTTTCTTCCGACATGAAATATTCATAGATTACCGTTTCCATGATGCGAGAAGAAATATAATATGTACCATCAGTATGGACATTTATAATGTTGAATTGTTCTGCCAGCTGGAATGTTAAATTGTGAGCATTATATTTGCGCGCTTCACCAGAGAAAAGTATATCCATTAACAAGGACTTCAATTCGGGGAACTGCTCAATCTTCTTGATCATGTCATCAAAAAGCGTGTTGCGCTCGTTGAGTATGACTTTTACGACATTCAGAAGTCCTTCATGACTCCAATCGTTCTGCCCATCCATCAGCTGACATAGGCGAGAGACAAGGAATGGGTAGCCACCAGTATATTCGCTAACCCACGATGCAACCTCCTCAGTATTCATACCTACATGATGGTCTGCCTCATATTCATCAAGCATTCCCTTTATGCCTGCGGCCGAAAGACTCATGTCAACATCGAAAGGAACCGCAATGTTCCACGGGCTATTATATTGGTGCTGTTCGTCAGAGCGCATCTTCAGCTTGAGGTTCTTGATGTCATAGACACCTGCAAGGATAACAGACTGGAAGGTTGGATCAACATCTTTATTTAGATACATGTCTCTCAATGCACCTAATAACTTCAAGAAAGACTCTTGTTCACTTGCCTGATCGACTTCGTCAATAAACAAGGCTATTGGGCATGAATTGTTGCCACAAATCTGAATCAAAAGCTCACTTACATCAAATATTGAACATTCTTCCGCATGAAGATCTTGGAAAGCCAATAGCTGTTCAGCACAATTATCATCAAGGTTCTTGACCTTGTTCCTTCTGATGCATATAGAGAGCAAACGCAGAAAGATAGCACCAGTTGATAGCGGGGTGCTAAAATAAGTCTTGTCCACTTTTTCAAAACTAATCGAGAATACGCAATAGCCAACATCTTCGAGATAATTTTTAAGATTGTTCAAAGTGGTGGTCTTGCCGTATTGCCTACCACGGTTGATGCAGAAATAGTTACCTTTGGCAATCATCTTGCGAATGATTTCCAAGCGCTCGGTGATGTCCACCATGTAATGTTCGTTCGGGCGACAAGTACCCGCTGTATTGAATGTTTTCATACTTGCAATGGCGAAAGTGCATAATTTTCACTTTGCAAAGATATAACATATATTTCAAAAACAAGTAAAACGACCTCGGAAATGGTGTTTTTTATAAATTTTTATAAATTAAGTTATGCTAAATTGATATTTTTGCGTAAAATTATAGTTAATTTTCATATTTCTACTGCATTTCGGAAATAGTCATAACTTTATCGTTTGATTTGTGTTGTAATATGAAAATTTTGCTTAAAAAAAGTATATCTATAGTTAAAAATTTGGAATCCGCTCCTTTTTTTATTATCTTTGTGCGCATTTTTTGTAATTAAGCAAAACAAAAACATTATGGGTGAACAACTAAAAAAGGGAAGACGAGGCGGAATACAGGTTACTCCTCTCTGCATCTGTTCTACTCTTGTATTGGCTTTGCTCGGACTGATTGCATTTTTTGTCCTTGCAGCACGAAATGTTTCAACATCGGTAAAAGAGAATCTTACGGTGACATTATTGCTAAGGGATTCGGTGACGATAAATCAGGGTCACGAACTGACACGCAAACTCTATCATTGTCCATACACACATTTCATTGACTATATAGGGAAGGATGACATACTCCGTGAGCAGTCGAAGCAGATTGGCATTGACCCTATGGAATTTCTTGATGAGAATCCATTTATTGCTTCGATTGAACTGACTATGAAAGCAGACTATGCCAATCCCGATTCTTTGAAAAAACTTGAAAAGGAGTGGCTTGGCACAAAGATTGTGAGTGAGATTGTTTATCAGAAGGATCTTCTTGCAAAAATCAACAAAAATGTGCATAGAATAAGTGCCATTCTTCTTGTTTTGGCACTTATGTTCCTGATAATCTCGATTTCTCTGATCAACAATGCCATACGCTTAGGATTCTATTCTCAGCGTTTCAAAATCCACACAATGAAGCTCGTTGGTGCATCATACAGGTTTATTCGCAAGCCATTCATGTGGAAGATGTTGCTGGTTGGCGGTCTATCGTCAATTATAGCATGCGCAGCAGTAGTGGGCTGCATTTTTGCTTTGATTAATTTTGAACCAGAAATGGGTTCGTTAGTGGATAGCTATTTGATATTGACTGTCTGCATGATTGTGATTGTGCTTGGACTCGTAATTTCACTTATATGCGGTTATTTTTCTGTGAATCGTTTCCTGAAAATGAAAGCGGGCGATTTGTATAAATATTAAGGTAGGTTATGGGTTATAGGTTGTAGGTTATAGTAAGTAGTAAATAGTAAATCGTAAATCGTAAATAAATAGTTTATGGACAAAAAGAATTTGGCTTTTGACAAGATTAACTTCATTCTTCTCGCTATAGGGATGGTTGTAGTGATTGTTGGATTTATCCTTATGGCTGGTAGTGGTTCAACAGAAGAAGCGTATAATGCTGACATTTTTAGTCCTATGCGCATAAAAGTTGCTCCGATAGTGTGTCTGGTGGGATTTGTATCAATGATTTTTGCCGTTCTACGCAAACCTAAAGATAAAGAATAATGAGTGATTTACAAGCATTATTGTTAGGACTGATTCAGGGACTGACGGAGTATCTTCCTGTCAGCAGTAGCGGTCATCTCACAATTGCATCGCATTTCTTTGACTTAGAAGGCGAAGAGAATTTGGCTTATACTGTTGCCGTGCATGTTGCAACGGTGCTCAGTACGATTGTGATTCTCTGGAAAGAGATTGCATGGATAATAAAAGGACTGCTGAAGTATGACGATAGAAACCGTGGAAATGCGCAAGGAGGTTCACTTGTGTCGCGACTGAATCCAGAGCATAAATACACGCTGAACATTCTTGTGTCAATGATTCCTGTGGGAATTGTAGGGGTGTTTTTCAAAGATTACGTAGAAGAGATTTTTGGCAGTGGACTGGCTATTGTAGGTTCGATGCTGTTAGTTACAGCCTTCCTGCTCACATTCTCATTCCTGGCAAAGCCACGTCAGAAAGAAGACATTTCGCTGAAAGATGCTTTTATTATAGGTATTGCACAAGCGATAGCCGTAATGCCAGGTCTGTCACGTTCTGGCAGCACTATTGCGGCAGGACTTATTTTGGGAAACAAAAAGGAAAAACTGGCTCAGTTTTCATTCCTGATGGTGATACCTCCTATTCTTGGTGAAGCCTTGCTCGACATAAAAGACATGCTGTCGGAAGGTGTGGCATCCGTATTTGGTAGCATATCGGTTTCTGCTTTGGCAATAGGTTTTGTATCTGCCTTTATCTCAGGGTGCATTGCTTGCAAATGGATGATAAATATCGTCAAAAAAGGCAAACTCATCTATTTTGCTGCATATTGTGCACTTGTAGGTGCTGCACTATTGATTTTCTAAACGACTAACAATGAATTTTTTTACAGGTGAGGTGGTATGCCTCAACAAACCATATAAAATGTCCAGTTTTGGGACTGTAGCTTTTGCGCGTACAAGGCTGTCAAAGAAACTTGGTGTGAAAAGACTGAAAATTGGTCATGCAGGCACATTAGACCCATTAGCAACAGGTGTGCTTATACTCTGCACTGGCAAAGCAACAAAACGCATTGAGGAATTTCAGAGAAAGAGCAAGGAATATACAGCGACTTTGCAACTTGGTGCCACAACTGCCAGTTTCGACATGGAACATCCTGTAGATGCAACTTATCCCACTGAACACATAACAAAAGAACTGATAGAAAGCACTCTATCAAAATTCATTGGTGAGATAGAACAAGTTCCACCTGATTTTTCAGCCTGCAAGGTTGGTGGCAAGCCAGCTTACAAACTGGCAAGAAAAGGCAAGGAACTGAAACTTGAAGCAAAGAAACTTGTCATTGACGAGATAGAACTTACAGGTTTCGATGCAGAGAAAATGCAAATGTCCATTCGGGTGGTATGCAGCAAAGGCACATACATCAGAGCATTAGCTCGCGACATCGGTCAGGCATTGGGTAGCGGAGCATACCTCACAGCACTATGTCGTACACGAGTGGGTGACTTTACACTTGACGACTGCCTTACGTTTGACGAATTTCAGCCATGGTTGGACAGTCAGGAAATAGAAGGTTTAGAAGCTTAATAACACAAAAATATGCGATTATCAGATTTTAATTTTTTCAGATTAGCAGATGAAAACATTGCATTGGCACCACCAATGCATCGTGATGAATGTAAACTGATGGTAGTCCACAAGAAATCAGGCACCATCGACATTTTCAAACGTGACTCGAAAGGAAGACCAAAAGACGGCTCGAACAAAAAGAAGAAAGAGTATCTGGATTTCCGTAATGTGCTCGATTACTTCAAAGAGGGCGATACATTTGTGTTCAACGATACAAAAGTCTTCCCTGCCAGAGTATATGCTAATAAGGAAAAGACCGATTCAATAATAGAAGTATTTGTGCTGCGTGAACTTAGTGAAGAAATGCATCTTTGGGATGTGCTTGTGGATCCTGCACGCAAAATCCGAATCGGCAACAAGCTGTACTTCAGAGATGATAGCGGATTGGTGGCAGAGGTGGTTGACAATACTACCAGTCGCGGTCGCACGTTGCGTTTTTTATACGACTGTAGCCATGAAGAATTCAAACAGGCTCTGTACAAAGCAGGCTCCGCCCCTATTCCAGAATACCTGAAAGCAAGACGCGATGTCACTCCAGAGGATTTGGAAGACTACCAATGCCTGTTTGCAAAGAATTTAGGGGCTGTCACTGCACCAGAAAGCGGATTCCATTTTTCGCGCGAAATGCTGAAACGTATGGAAATCAGAGACATCAATATGGCATTTGTAACAATGCACATCTCTTTGGCTTGCTATAATATTATTGATGTGGAAGATTTGTCGAAACATAAACCTGAAAGCGAACAGATTCAAGTCACAAATGAAGCCTGTGACATTATCAACAAGGCAAAAGCTGATGGCAAAAAGATAATAGCCGTAGGTACCAACACATGGCGTACAATGGAAGCGACAGTAGGTACCGATGGAAAACTCAAACCATACAAAGGATGGACAAGCAAGTTTATATTCCCTCCTTATAATACCTCCTTGGCAAACTGCATGATAGGTAACTTTTATCATCCATTTTCGCCTATGCTCATGATGGAATGTGCATTTGGAGGATATGAACTGATTTGCGAAGCTTACAGACTCGCTTTAGAAAATAATTTTAAATTCGGATGCTATGGTGATGCCATGCTCATCCTCAACGATTAACACAAATAGATTTATGAAACCTACATTATTATTATTAGCCGCTGGAATGGGAAGCCGTTACGGTGGACTGAAACAGCTCGACGGACTGGGGCCTAATGGTGAAACAATCATGGATTATTCCATTTATGATGCCATTCAGGCTGGTTTTGGTAAAATTGTTTTTATCATACGCAAAGATTTTGAGGATGAATTCCGCACAAAAGTTCTTGCAAAATACGAAGGACACATTCCTGCTGAAGTAGTATTCCAAAGTATTGACAATCTTCCTGAAGGATTTACAGTTCCTGAAGGTCGTACAAAACCATGGGGTACTAACCATGCTGTACTGATGGCAAAGGATGTTGTAAAAGAACCTTTCTGCGTCATAAACTGCGACGATTTCTATAATCGTGATGCTTTCATGGTAATGGGGAAATTCCTCTCCTCACTTCCTGAAAACAGCAAAAATACCTATTCGATGGTGGGATACAGAGTTGGCAATACTTTGAGCGAAAATGGTACTGTTGCCCGCGGCGTTTGCTCTACCGATGAAAAACGTCATCTGACTACAGTTGTGGAGCGTACTGAAATTGAGCGCCACAATGGTCCTGTATGCTACAAGGATGAACAAGGTGAATGGGTTGAAATTGCCGACAATACACCTGTATCAATGAATGTCTGGGGATTCACACCAGATTACTTTGAATACAGCGAACAGTATTTCAAGGAGTGGCTTGCATCTCCTGGTGTCATGGAAAATATAAAGTCGGAATATTTCATTCCTCTGATGGTCAACAAGCTCATAAACGATGGCACAGCAACTGTTGAAGTGCTCGACACTACTGCCACATGGTTTGGTGTTACATACGCTGCCGACCGTCCTGACGTAGTGGCAAAAATTGCCAAACTGGTTGAAGAAGGCAAATATCCAGCAAAGTTGTTTTAATGAAAGAAATAGCAACACAACAAGAAACAGAAAAAATCCGCACATTGGTAAAGGGTGCAAAACGGATTTTGATACTGGCTCATCAGAATCCCGATGGTGATGCATTGGGCTCAATGTTAGGATTCACCCGTTGGGCAGAAGAAATTTCCGATGCAACAATATCCAATGCATTGCCCGATGCTTACCCAGATTATATCCAATGGCTACCAAAAGCAAGCACTATTTTGCGCTACGACAAGAAGCCTGACGAGATAGAAAATCTGTTTGCTGAAGCCGACCTTGTAGTGTGTTTGGATTTTAACGAATACAGTCGTGTTGCTTCAATGGAACAACTGCTACGTGATTATCAAGGCAGCCTCATCCACATCGACCACCACCTCGACCCTGCATTAAAGGCTGATGTAGTGATTTCACAACCCGAAGCCAGTTCAACAAGCGAACTGGTATTCAAACTCGTCTATCAGGCTGGTGACTTCGAGAAGATGGACCGATTTTTCCACACCCCTATTTTCACAGGAATGATGACCGATACAGGTGCTTTCGAATACCAAAATGCTGGACCTGATACATTCAACATAGTTGCCGAACTGCTGAACAAAGGTGTGGATAAGGCAAAAATCCATCGTCTTGTATATAACACATTCAGTTTGAACAGAATGCGAATGTATGGTTACGTGTTGCACAGGAAATTAAGAGTATTCCGCAAACTCCACGCATCATATTTCTCTATTAGTCGGGAAGAGTTGGAACGCTTTCATTTTATAAAAGGTGATGCTGAAGGGCTGGTAAACATACCTTTGCAAATGAAAGGTCATAAACTGTCCATTTCATTACGGGAAGATTCACAAAAGGATAATCTCGTATGGGTGAGTGTCCGCAGCATCGACGATGTGCCTTGCAACAAACTCTGTGCCAAGTTTTTCAATGGCGGAGGTCATCTGAACGCATCAGGCGGAAAATTATTTTGTTCCATTCAGGAAGCTGAAAAAATAGCCGAACAGGCAATTATGGATTTTGAAAACGAATTGATATAAGTATGAAAAAGTGTTTTATTTATAGTGCATTTATGGCACTATTGGTGTCGTTTGCTTTGATTTCGTGCTCAAGCGAAGAAACGTATGCCGACAAGAAAAACAGACAGAATGATGCTATCAAAACATTCATTGCTTCGCATAACATAAAAGTCATCAGTCAAGACCAATTTAAAAACCAGAACAATATGACTGACTTTTCCAAGAATGAGTATGTATTGTTCGACAACACAGGCATTTATATGCAGATAGAACGTATTGGTGCTGGCGAGAAACTAAAAAATGGTGAATCTGCCGAACTTCTCTGTCGTTTCACAGAATGGAGCGTTTTCGGTGACTCTCTCTATTTTACCAACATTAGTTTGTCGGCTTCATACATACCCGACCGCATGTCGGTGGTGAATAAGTCAGGCATATTTACAGGCAACTTCACTTCAGGGCTGATGTACCAAGCCTACGGTGCATCTGTGCCTTCAAGTTGGTTAGTACCTCTTTCATACATAAACATTGGACGTCAAAATTCATCTGAAAACGAAATTGCGAAGGTCAATATGATTGTCCCTGCCGATCAAGGCACAGCAACCGCCAGCGCAAACGTGATACCATATTTCTACACCATCTATTACCAACGAAACTAAAGGGAGCCTCCTCTAAATCTCCCCCCTAAAGGGAGAGACTTTAAGCCCTTTCCTTCAGGAGAGGGTTTGGGAGAGGCAAAATTGTAAATAACTATGAGTCTTATCAAATCAATATCAGGCATCCGTGGTACAATTGGTGGTGCCACTGGCGATACATTAAATCCTTTGGATATCGTCAAGTTTACTACTGCTTATGCAAAATTCATCAATGAATCAAGAAAATCCACAGGTCAGCGCGGCACTATCGTAGTTGGTCGCGATGGAAGAATTTCAGGCGAAATGGTACGTAGCATTGTATGCGGAACACTCATGGGATGTGGTTTCGATGTCAGAGATATTGGCTATGCCACAACTCCAACAACCGAGTTGGCTGTCAGTATGAGTGGTGCCGATGGTGGCATCATCATCACAGCATCTCACAACCCTCGTCATTGGAATGCGCTAAAACTCCTCAATGCTGAAGGAGAGTTTCTTACTGCTGCCGATGGTGCAAAAGTACTCGAATATGCAGCAAAAGAAGATTTCGTTTATGCAGAAGTTGACGAATTGGGACAATACATAAAAGACGACTCCTTCGACGACAAGCATATTGAAAGCGTAAAAGCATTGAAACTTGTTGATGTCGATGCTATTAGAAAAGCTAACTTCAAAGTCTGTGTTGATACTATTAATTCCGTTGGTGGCATTATACTTCCAAAATTCTTCAAGGCTATTGGTGTTGAGAATGTTACATTCCTCAATCAGGAGTGTACAGGCGACTTTGCTCATAATCCAGAACCATTGGAAAAGAATTTATCTGGTATTATCGAAGAAATGAAGAGTGGCAAATACGATATTGGCATTGTAGTTGACCCTGACGTTGACCGTCTGGCGTTTATCTCAGAAAACGGAGTAATGTTTGGTGAAGAATACACACTTGTCAGCGTAGCAGATTACATTCTCTCCAAAACACCAGGCAATACAGTCAGCAATCTCAGTTCCACACGTGCCTTGAGAGATGTTACCGTAAAACATGGTGGCACATACACAGCAGCTGCGGTTGGGGAGGTCAACGTAACTACAAAGATGAAAGCCGTAAACGCTATTATCGGTGGTGAAGGCAATGGCGGAGTCATCTATCCTGAATCCCACTACGGACGTGATGCTTTGGTAGGCATTGCCCTCTTCCTTACATCTTTGGCAAACAAGGGAATAAAAGTCAGCGAACTTAGAAAGACTTTCCCTGAATATTTCATCGCTAAAAACCGCATTGACCTCACACCTGAAACCGACGTTGACGCAATTCTCGAAAAAGTAAAGGAGAAATACTCTGTTGAAAAGGACGTTCAGGTAAATGATATTGATGGTGTGAAATTGGATTTCCCAACAAAGTGGGTACATCTTCGCAAATCCAATACAGAGCCTATCATCCGCGTTTATAGTGAAGCCGCAACGATGGATGAAGCCGATGCTCTCGGTAAACAGATTATGGAAATAGTCTATGCTGTGCAGTAAAAGAATCCTGCTTTGGGGCATATTGCTCTGCACTGCTATTCATAACATAATGGCAGGTGACTTTCTATGGTTCAATGGAAAGACACCTGTCACTGTCTATATCGAAGACAGTCGAAATTCTGCGATACAGAAAGCATTTGAAATGTTTTCCGATGATATAAAGTTTGTCACAGGACTACCTGCTCTCAAAGCCATGCGGAAAAATGCTACAATTGTAGTAACATTCACTCATCCATCAACCATCAACCATCAACCATCAACCTGTAACTCATAACCTGAATGGTATGCGAGTGAACAGCAATTATAATGGCATCGTTATCCGCCAAGGCAAAAAAATCATCCAAAAATAAAAAAATGCTCACAAAGACTTTGTTTTTCAGATTGTTTGCAGCAACGCTGTTGATGACAATCAGTTTATCCGCTTCACAGGCAAAAAGCGTCAAAATCAAGATTATTGAAACAACCGATGTCCATGGTGCATTCTTCCCAAATATGGGAAAGGTATGTAACTACGTAAAACAGCAGCGGCAAGAATATGGCGACAACCTTATTCTCCTCGACGCAGGTGACATTCTGCAAGGCGAACCATGCTCTTATTACTATAACAACGTCAACACATCTACCCAAAACATCGCAGCAAAAATTATCAACTACATGAAATACGATGCACAGACTTTTGGCAACCATGATGTAGAAACAGGACATGAAGTCTATGACAAATGGGCAAGCGAGACAAATTGTCCCATGCTGGGAGCAAACGTCATCAACACCAAAACAGGAAAACCTTATCTTCAACCCTATGCCGTATTTGAACGCGAAGGCGTAAAGATTGCCGTCATCGGTATGCTCACACCGACCATTTCAAACTGGCTTAGTGAACCATTGTGGAAAGGACTCGATTTTGAAGACATTGCCACATCATGCCGCAAATGGGTAAAGATTGTCAGACAACAGGAAAATCCTGATTTCATTATTGGACTGTTTCACTCAGGATTGAAAGGTGGTATAGTGAATAGCAAATGCGTTGAAAACGCATCCGAACAGGTAGCGCGTGAAGTTGAAGGTTTTGATGCTGTAATCTACGGACACGACCACCAGAAATATTGCACAACAGTCAGCAACACCAAGGGCAAAGACGTATGGCTGCTCAACTCTGGCAATAAGGCACGCAGAGTTGCCGAACTGACAATTACCATCGACGGCAAACAAAAAACATTAAAAGGCAGCCTGCATGAAACAGGACAAATGCAACCTGACAATGACTTTATGCAATTCTTTGCTGACGACATACAGAATATCAACGATTACATGAATGCAATTGTTGGAGAAGTCACGGAGGACATCTATACCAAAGATGCATTTTCAGGATGCAGCACTTTTACCACCTTCATCAATCAATTCCAATTGGACTTCACTCATGCCGACATTTCAATCACCGCCCCACTCGTCTATAATGATACCATCTTCAAAGGCATTGTCCGTACACGAGACATGTATAAATTCTACCCGTACGAAAACAAACTCAATGTGATAGAATTAACAGGCGACGAAATTCGTAAGCATTTGGAGTACAGTTATTCCAAATGGATTAAGACTGTGACAAGCAGCGATGATGACATCTTTGTGGCAGAAGGTAGCCGATTCCTTAATCCTACCTACAATTTCGATTCTGCTGCTGGCATCAACTACACAGTTGATGCCACCAAGCCTGTGGGACAACGAATAGTCATACAAAGTATGAGCGACGGCACACCATTCGTGCCTGAAAAAACATATAAGGTAGCCATGAACTCCTACCGCTGCAATGGAGGTGGAGAAATTCTTACCAAAGGGGTTGGAATCGACAAGAAAGATATCGGAAAACGAATCATCTATGAGTCTGAACGTGACATACGCAGTTATATTACAGAGTACATACGCCAGCACAAGACTATCATTCCACATTCCGACAACAACTGGAAATTCATTCCAGAAACAATCGCAGCCCCTGCCCTGAAGCGCAACATGAACAAACTGTTCAGCAAATGAAATGGTTCATCTTTTGCAATAACGAACTGCTTTTGCAGCACAATACCGACGGTACTTACACCATTCCCTTGTCCGGCAATCCTCCTGTTGCCTTGCAACCATGGAACTCCATCCATGCCATGGGCGATTACAGCACCGTAGAAATTGACAGCGCCAGCATTGTCCCTGCAAGCACAAAGTTCTTACCACTAAGAAAGACGTTTTTTCTCCTGAACGAAACAGACTATCGGCTTGCAGGTAAATGTGCCGAACTCATCTATTGGGACAAAAACACCAGATTTTGTGGTGTATGCGGAGGAACTATGAAAAAGCACACCGCAATATCCAAACGTTGCGAACATTGCGGAAAAGAAGTGTGGCCTCAACTTGCCATTGCTGTCATTGTGCGAATCATCCGCCGCAACCCCGATACTGGAGAAGAAGAAATACTACTTGTTCAGGCACGCAACTTCAAGCGCAATCATTATGGATTAGTAGCAGGCTTTGTAGAGACTGGCGAAACACTCGAACAAGCCCTGTGCCGTGAGGTTTGGGAAGAAACAGGAATCACAATAACAAATATCCGCTATTTTGCATCGCAGCCATGGCCGTTTCCATCAGGACTGATGGTTGGTTTCGCTGCAGAATACGACACAGGCAATCTGCATCTGCAAGAAGAGGAACTCGTTGCTGGAGGCTGGTTTTCCAAAACCAACTTGCCAGCCATCCCCGACCAAGCCTCCATAGCCCGCGCACTTATTGATGATTGGATAGGAAACAGTTGCCTACACGACAAGCAATGCACCAAATTCTGACTACGGGCAAACGGCACGCACAGACCGACCGTAGCTGCGGTAGTCGCAGCTGAACCAATTCCAACCGCCTGAACCGAAGTAGAGGTTGTACGCGTAGTAGTCGTAGTACGGACCGAGCGAACTCGACCAGTAGTAGCCGTCCGAACCCGCATAGCTGAGATAGTCATTCCAGCGGTAGCCAGCGGCAGGAAGGAAGATTTGACCACCATTCTTACCTGTCACTAAAGTGCCATTCACGCCATTCTGTTGAGTCCATGTTCGAGTGCAATTGTCTATTAGTTCTTGTTGCTGTTCTGTGCTTGGCATACGCCAAGGAGCACCCATGCGGACATGGGTAACGTCGTATTGACTGCCGGCAATGTCGGAACCGATGTTTGTATAACTTCCTGTATTGCTATTGTAATAAGCGTATGTATCCCCATTGTACACACTCTTCTCGCTTGTCTCTCCCCATGCATAATAGCCGCCATAGCCTTCAGGAGTTGTTGCGCCTACGTTGCAGCAGCACCACTTTGTGCCGCTCGGCAAACCCAAGTCAATGATATGAGGATGATGGTCATCTGGGCATTTGAGATACACCTTATCATCCTTAGGGGAGTCACCTCCAAGAATGATTGCAGCTGTTGCGGTGATGTCGTTCACGTTAACAACTCCATCGAGATTTGTATCGCCTAATGGCTGATTGTCGTACTCTACATAAATCTCACTATCGCCCGTGATTTTTGGAGTAGTATAGTTACCGTCTATCACATCAGCCGTAACGTCCTTGCCATTGAAAGTCACAACGACAATCTTACCATTCTTATCGTTATCCAAATGGTATTTATAAACTCCACCTATTTCAACACATTGTTTAACAACTGTCCCAGTGATGCACTTAATTGTTAGATAAACTTCTGCACTCGCTCCTATGCTTATCAGGCAGAATAAGCCGAGCATAAATAGGGATTGTCGTTTAATTCTACGAATTCAAAATCTATTGACGAGGGTATGCCATCAGAGTTTGCCCTCGTCTGCTTTTTTCCTGAGTTCTGTCTTTATTTGAGTCGATTCATGTATCGTCAGGACACAATTGTCCCTTGC
>JAZLKO010000072.1:0-25854 GCA_045597685.1 Prevotella sp. | reverse complement strand
GTGGTTATTGTGGCGGTGTTCACCTCTTCCCATTCCGAACAGAGAAGTTAAGCCCGCTTACGCCGATGGTACTGCGCTGCAATGCGGGAGAGTAGGTAGCCGCCTTCTTTTTTTTTAAACAGAGTGGTCGGAGATTGGTTTCATAACTGGTCTCCGACTGTTTTTTATCGGAAAAGTAGAAACGATTATTAAAGGGATATGGCAAGGATTTATACTAAATCGGGTGATAAAGGCATGACCTCTCTTGCAAATGGGGAACGTGTGATGAAGTGTGATGCACGTTTGGAATCTTATGGTACGATTGATGAATTATCATCGTTTATTGGGCTTTTGATTTGTAAATTAAAAGCTAATGAAAAATTATGTGCAGCATCACGCGTGGATTTTCTGTTGAAGGTTCAAAACGATTTATTTCTGATAGGTGCTGCGTTGGCTACTCCTACGTATATGGATGTGGAGTTGGATGAAACAAAAATAGAAAAAGAAATTGATGATTTGCAGAAGGATTTGCCAGAATTGCATGCTTTCATTTTGCCAGACGGATGTGAAGAAGCGGCATTGTCGCATGTCTGCCGAACTGTGTGCAGACGTGCCGAAAGAAATATAATAAAATTACAGGAAAATACAAGGATAAGCGATAAAATCGTTATTTATATTAACAGATTGAGCGATTTTTTCTTTGTGTTGGCTAAAAAATGTAATTTTTTGCAACAAATTGAAGAAAATACTTGGAATAATCATTGCAGATAAAATAAAATTTATTACTTTTGCACCCCCTAAATAATAAAATTTAAAAACTATGTATTGGACACTTGAATTAGCATCAAAATTAGAAGATGCGCCATGGCCTGCAACAAAAGAAGAACTGATAGACTATGCTATTCGTTCAGGTTCACCATTAGAAGTATTAGAGAACCTTCAGGAAATAGAAGATGAAGGTGATGTATATGAAAGTATAGAAGATATTTGGCCAGATTATCCGACAAAGGAAGATTTTCTGTTCAACGAGGATGAATATTAAAAGAATGAGAAGCCGAAAATTGTTTTCGGCTTTTTATTTTACAATAAAGCAGTTGAAATATCGTTATATTTACGTGCTTAAACGTAGTTTAATAATATTTCTGTTTTTGTTCTTGGCTATTGGAATGGCTAAGGCTCAGTTTGATGTCTCTTTCAGTCAATACTGGGCGCTACAGCAATATTACAATCCAGCATCAGTAGGGCGTGAATCCAAGATGTCGATAAATGGTGCTTATAATATGAGCATGGTGGGATTCAATAACAATCCTAAAACCATGTATATTGGTGCAAACATGCCTTTTTATACTATGAAAACTTTTCATGGTGTAGGTTTATCTTTTTTAAATGACCAGATAGGACTTTTTAAGAATCAGAATTTTGCCCTACAATATTCAGCCAGTTTCAAATTGTTTGCAGGACGGTTCAGGATTGGAGCGCAGATAGGAATTGTTACAGAGACTTTTGATGGTTCAAAACTTGATTTGGAGGATTCTGGAGACTTGGCGTTTCAGTCGTCACAGATAAATGGCAACAAAGTGGATTTAGGTGTAGGTGTCTATTATATGCACCCAGACTGGTATGCTGGTTTGTCAGCCATGCACGTTAACGCACCAGTTGTGGGATTAGGAGAATATAATGAAATAAAGATTGATAGATACTATTATTTTCTTGGAGGATACAATATTAGATTGAGAAATCCGTTTTTTAGAATAAAACCATCTGTCATACTCAGGACAGACTTAGTGGCTTATAAAGCCGACATAACAGGTAGGTTGGAATACAACAACGATGAGAAGAAGGTGGAATTCGGGGCATCATATAGCCCAGGAACCTCTTTCACACTTCTTGTTGGTGGCGACTTGCATGGAATAAGCTTAGGCTATAGTTATGAAGTATATACAGGCGGAATAAGTTTTGTTAACGGAAGTCATGAACTGACTATCGGTTATCAGATGGATATGAACTTTACAAAACGTGGTAGAAACAAACATAAAAGTGTAAGATTATTATAATGAAGACAAGAAATTGTATTTTATTAGTTCTTTGCCTGATGGCATTTGTGCTGACAGGATGCTTTAGTAATAAAGGCGTGCTGGCAACTGGTGGAGAGCTGACTGGTGCAAGTGGTAATTATGCTTCTGAACCGACACCGTATGGTATGGTGAGAATAGAGCGCGGTTCACTGAAAATGGGTATTGAAAACCCTGATTCCCTTTGGGGACGCCAGACTCCAATCAGAGAAATTTCAGTTGACGGCTTTTGGATGGATGAGACTGAAGTGACGAATTCCGAGTACAGACAGTTTGTCAACTGGGTTCGCGACTCAATCATCCGAGAGCGACTTGCAGATCCCGCTTATGGTGGTGATGAGACATACAGGATTGAAGAAGACAAGGAAGGTAATCCAATTAAGCCACAAATCAACTGGAGAAAAGCACTTCCTAAAAAGCCAGATGAGGATCAGTTGAGGGCAATAGAGAGTTTGTATATCGTGAATCCGGTTACAGGCGAAAAGTTGTTAGATGCAAGTCAGTTTAACTATCGTTATGAAATATACGATTATACAGCAGCTGCATTGCGTAAGAATCGTCTCGACCCGACTCAAAGGAATCTGAATACAGATGTAACGATAGACCCGAATGAGCAGGTAATGATTTCAAAAGATACGGCATACGTCAATGAAGAAGGCCAGATTATCAGAGAAACCATTACCCGTCCACTTACTGGGCCTTGGGATTTTCTGAATACGTACATAGTCAATATTTATCCTGATACAACATGCTGGGTAAATGATTTCCCTAACTCACTCAACGAGATCTACATGCGAACGTATTTCACAAATGCTGCATATAATGAATACCCTGTAGTTGGAGTTACATGGGAGCAGGCAAATGCTTTCTGTGCATGGAGGACGGATTTTCTTTTGAAAGGGCTTGGCGGTGCTGCGAAATTTATTCAGCGTTATCGTCTTCCTTCAGAAGCAGAATGGGAATTTGCGGCACGAGGAAAAGATGGCAATGAGTTCCCTTGGGACAATAAGAATGTCAGGGATGGTAGAGGATGTTTCTATGCCAACTTTAAGCCAGACAAAGGCGATTATACACAGGATGGTAACTTGATAACCAGTCGTGTGGGGAATTATTCTACCAACTCAAATGGCTTGTATGACATGGCAGGAAATGTTGCAGAATGGACAAGTACCATATACACAGAAGCAGGAATCAATGCTATGAACGACATTAATCCTCAGTTGGAATACAATGCGGCCAAGGAAGACCCATACAAACTGAAGATAAAGAGTGTGAGAGGTGGTTCGTGGAAAGACCCAGAATCATACATCCGTAGCGCATGGCGCAGTTATGAATATCAAAACCAACCTCGTTCATACATAGGATTCCGCTGTGTTAGGAGTTTAGCAACAAACGTAAGTAAAAAACAAAAAAAATCTAAGAAATAAATGAGTAATTATAGTAATTTCAATTGGGTATATAAATTACAGAAATGGATGGACAGCGTAGCTGGTCAGACATTCCTGAATTATGCTTACAGCTGGGGTGCATCAATCGTTATTCTCGGTACACTGTTTAAGCTTACCCATCTTCCACTGGCAAATCTGATGCTGTTCTTGGGTATGGGTACAGAAGTATTAGTGTTCTTCATTTCAGCTTTCGACCGTCCTTTTGACAAGACAGCAGACGGCTTGGAATTGTCAACAGGCAAGAAGGGAACTGACGAAAAGGCAGCCGACGAATTCAATATGGAAAATGGAGAAAATCCAGGCGAAGTTGTATCTGGTCAAGGCGTAGTTGGTGGTCCACAGATTATTATCGCTGGTGGTACATCAGGCAATGTCAATGTTTCTGGTCAGCCGTCAGATACTGTTGAGCCAGCGCAGCCAACAGCTGGGCAGCTTTCAGAACAATCCAACCCTGTATGGCTCAAGCAGCAACAGCAAATTTCTCCTGAGATGGAAGAAGCACAAAACGGATATGTTGAAGCCCTCAACAATCTTACAAAGATGCTTTCTAAAGTCAGCGAACAAAGTGAGCGTCTTACAACCGACTCTCAGGAAATGGAAAATCTCAATCGTACTCTTCTCGCAATATGCAAGATTTACGAGATGCAGCTTAAGGGAGCCAGCGCCCAGATTGGTACAATTGACCAGATAAACGAGCAAACCCGTAAGATGGCAAGTCAGATAGAACAATTGAACGAAATCTATGCTCGTATGATTGAGGCAATGACGGTCAACATGAAGGCAGCAACCCCTCTGCAACAGTAATAACAGACAAACAAAGATAATCCATGGCAATAAAGAAAAGACCATTAAGTCCTCGCCAGAAGATGATAAACTTGATGTATGTCGTCTTGATGGCAATGCTCGCATTGAATATTTCAAATGAGGTGCTCAATGGTTTTACAATAGTTGAAGAGAGTCTTACACGAACCACGAAGACTTCCAGTGGGCGTAATGAGGCTATTTACAGAAAATTCCAGATTGAGGCAGAAGACGATTCAACCGTCATGTACAATTTCCGGAAAGCCACAAAACTGAAAGAGTGGAGTGATTCTCTGTACAATTTCGTCGGTGAATTGAAGTTGGCAATTGTACACGAAGCTGACGGGAAATCAGCGGATTTGAAAGACATAAAAAGCAAGGATGATTTGGAAGCATCTTCACACGTGATGCTTGCCCCAGTGACGGGACAAGGGCAGAAGTTGTATGATTCAATAAACAGATTCAAGAAGCGGCTTCTGGAAATGATTAAGGATGAAGGTGTGAGAAGGGTTATTGAAAACAACCTTACTACAGAAATACCAAAAGCATCCCGCACATTAGGAAAGAACTGGCAGGAATGTTTGTTCGAAAATATGCCTGTAGCAGCATCCATAACCCTGCTTACCAAATTGCAGAGTGATGTCAGATATGCTGAAGGCGAAACATTGCACTATCTTGCAGAAGAAGCTGGTATCGACCCTGATGCAGTCATTACTGAAGCAAAAGTGAACAACTTCAATGCTTTTGTTATCCCGAATTCTCAGACCGTAACTCGTGGTGGAAAGTTTACTGCACGCATAGTCATGGCAGCAATCGATAGTACTCAGCGACCAAAAATCTATGTCGGTGGAACGGAAATAAATAGTAATGGCATCTATGAACGAGTTTGCACATCGTCGGGCGAATTTACACTTTCAGGAGTCATAGAAATGCTAAGTGACAAAGGTGAGCCTATACGTCGAGAATTTAATCAGAAATACACCGTTGTTGACCCTACAGCAACAGTATCAGCCGACCTTATGAATGTTCTTTATGCAGGTTACAACAACCCAATGAGTGTGAGCGTACCAGGAGTACCATTAAATAAGGTGTCAATGACGATGACGGGCGGTTCTTTAACATCCAACGGAAACGGAAAATACACAGCCCGTCCAACCTCGCCAGGTTCAGATGTTACATTTACCGTCACAGCAAATATGAATGGTACAAATCAACAGATGGGACAATTCAGGTTTCATGTCCGCAAATTGCCAGATCCAATAGCATACATAAACATACCTGTACAGAATGGTACCGACCGTTTCAAGGGTGGCGGTATGACTAAAGCGCAGGTGCTTGGCTTAACCACACTTAGCGCAGCTATTGACGATGGATTGCTGGATATACCATTCAAGGTGTTGAGTTTCGAGGCAGTGTTCTTTGACAATATGGGAAATGCCATCCCTCAGAAATCCGATGGAGCAGAATTTTCTGCAAAACAGAAATCATTATTCCGCTCACTCTCAAGAGGCAAGCGTTTCTATATTTCAAGAGTCGTAGCCATAGGTCCAGATGGTATTCAGCGCACATTACCACAGGCGATGGAAATCATCATGAAGTAAGACAATATGCTTCAAAATTCAAAACAATACGTCTTAGCTCATAATTGAATAAAAAAAAACAAGATATGAAAAAAGGTTTATTTTTAGTTTTCGCTCTGATAATAGCCGTAAGTGTTTCTGCTCAACCAGCACGAAGCCGTAATGCAGCAAAACAAAAGAAGTCATCATCGTCTTCACTTGTCACAGATCGTCAGAAACTGCAATTCCCAGCTTCGGTAGCAATGCCAGAGGATGTGGTTTGGCGAAGAGATATTTATCGCACATTGGATTTGACAGAAGATGCAAACGCTGGGCTGTATTATCCTGTTGAGCCAAATGGCAAACAGATGAATCTGTTTACGTTTATGTTCCGCCTTATACTTACAGGCAATCTTCAGGTGTATCAGTATCGTCTCGATGGTAACGAATCATTCAATGATGCCGATAAGATGAAAATAAAGGATTTCCTCGACAACTACAATATTTTCTACGAGGAAAAAGACGGTAAGTTCAGTGTAGACAATAGTGATATTCCTTCATCAGAAGTTCAGAGTTATTTCATCAAAGAATGTTCTTATTACGACCAGAACACTTCAACGTTCGCAACCAAAGTGCTGGCAATATGTCCAGTGATGCATCGTGCAGAAGATTTCGGTGAGGGTTCTACAAAATATCCTCTTTTCTGGGCAAAGTTTCAGGATTTGGAACCATTCCTGAATCGTCTTACCCTTATGACAAGCAATCTGAACAATGCTGCAACGATGAGTGGAGCCGACTATTTTATCCTGCATAAGTATAATGGTAAGATTTACAAGACAACCAATATGCTTGGCAAGACATTGTCTCAATATTGCCCAACCGATTCAGCGATGAAAAAAGAGCAAGCACGTATTGAAGCAGAATTGTTAGCTTTTGAAAAGACAATCTATGGCGACAAGGCAAAGAGAGATTCCCTCGACAGCATAGCCAATTCAGTCGATAAGAAAGGCAAGAAAGTAAAAAAGTCAAAGTCCAAAGCATCAAAAGATGCCGATGAACCAAAGGTTTCAAAGGCACCAAAGAAGAGCAAAAGTTCTTCTGGTTCTTCTGCAAGGATTTCAGTCCGCAGAGAAAGACATTAACACCTCAAAGTCATAGTCAGTGTCAGCAGTCGTCGTCTTTAAATTGTAAATTGAAATAAAAAAATGTTTATGCGTAAATTCATCATTTTATTGCTGTTAGCATCATGCACAGCTGCCAATGCTCAAAAGGTATTGAGTTTAGGCCTTCGTGGAGGAGTAAATCTCACCAATATGACATTCAACGAGAACCCATTGGCAAAAAGCAATCAGGCAGGTTTCTATGTTGGTCCTACACTGAAAGTCAATACCCCATTATTGAACTTTGGGTTCGACCTGTCAGCACTCTACAATCAGCGCGGAGGCAAGATGGCAAATTCAGCCAATGACGAACTCACCATTACTCAGAAAAGTATTTCCCTGCCATTGAATGTACGCTTTGGATTCGGGGTAGGAGAGCAATTTGCAGTTTTGTTTAAAGCCGGTCCGCAAGTAGATTTCAACATAGGCGACAAGGACTTCCGTTGGTACGACAGTAGCTCATATAAAATGAAAGATTCCAATTTTAGTGTAAATGTCGGACTTGCTGTAATGTTGCTCAACCATTTTGAAATCAATGGTAATTACAATATCGCATGTAGCAAGACTGGTGATGGCTTCTGGGAAAATGCAGGATCAGTCAGACCTTTTAATCAGCGTATCAATAGTTGGCAGATAGGCGCAGCTTATTATTTTTAGTTGTTTGTAGATGTAATACTTTCAGTGCCGTTGAACATGCAGTTCACGTATGCCTTGCCAGCATCATTGGGCAAGGTTGAACGTGGTATGCGTGTGTTGGTTCCTTTTGGGAAACGTAAGGTGGTAGGAGTTGTTGCGGATTCCCACGAAACATTACCCAAACAGTTTTTTGCCGACGTATCAAGTGTTAAATCAGTTATTCAGATACTTGATACATCGCCCATTGTAACAAGTAGCCAGTTCAGTTTGTGGAATTGGATTTCCGAATATTACATTTCCCCTATTGGAGATGTGATGAAAGCAGCCATGCCCACAGGACTGAAAAGCCAAGATGGATACAAGCCACGCACAGAACTTTGCGTTGATTTGCCAGATGAATACAGCAATCCCACAGCAATCCACGATATACTTGACACCTTAGAACGGGCACGGGCATCGCAGCAACTGAAACTGATGTCCACTTTTCTTGAACTCAGTGGGTGGGATGGCAGCATGCAACCAACAGCAATCACGCGAGATGAACTCCTGAATGTTTCGCATGCCAACATCTCAATATTTCGTTCATTGATCCAACGCGGATATTTAGCAACCTTTGAGCGAGTTGTAGGACGGCTCAACAATGCTGGTGAAGCACATCTGGAGTTGATGAATCCGCTGAATCCTCACCAGCAGAAAGCATTCGATGAAATTGTTGCCGAAAAACATCCTACGGTGCTGTTGCATGGAGTGACATCCAGCGGTAAAACAGAAATATACATCCACCTTATAGCCGAACAACTTCGTCAAGGCAAGCAAGTCCTGTATATGTTGCCGGAAATAGCCCTCACAGTCCAGATAATGCAGCGTTTGCAGCGCATTTTTGGCAACAAGCTCGGCATATACCATTCAAAATATTCCGATGCAGAGAGAGTGGAAATATGGAACAAACAACTATCCGATACACCATACGACATAATACTTGGAGCTCGTTCATCAGTATTTCTTCCATTTAATAATTTAGGCTTAGTCATAGTTGATGAAGAACACGAGACATCCTACAAGCAACAAGACCCTGCTCCACGCTATAATGGTAAAAACACAGCCCTCATGCTTGCACAGATGTTTGAGGCAAAAACCATACTTGGCACAGCCACACCATCACTCGAAACCTATTACAACGCACAAAAGGGCAAATATGGCATAGTGTCGCTCACACATCGTTATAAGGACATAAAATTGCCTGAAATAAAAATTGTTGATATTCATGACCTTCAGCGACGGAAAATGATGAAGGGACCGTTTTCTCCTTTATTGACCGACAGCATTCATGAAGCATTACAAAATGGTGAGCAGGTAATACTTTTCCAAAACCGAAGAGGATTTTCGCCGATTATGGAATGCAGGCAGTGCGGATGGGTTCCGAAATGTTCCAATTGCGATGTGGGTCTTACATACCACAAGTCGATGAATCAGCTCACATGTCATTATTGCGGTTTCTCCTACAAGGTTCCTGAAGTATGCCCGGAATGTGGAAGCCGTGTGATAAGCTCAAAAGGTTTCGGCACAGAGAAGATTGAAGACCTCGTGCAAGAGATGTTTCCCGAAGCTCGTGTGGCACGTATGGACATGGATACAACCCGTACGCGCAGCGCACATGAACGCATGATAGACGATTTTGCATCTGGTAAGACAAATATTCTCATTGGCACGCAGATGATAAGCAAGGGGCTCGACTTCGATAAAGTTAGTGTGGTAGGCATACTCAATGCCAATTCAATGCTCAGCTATCCTGATTTTCGTGCATACGAACATGCTTACATGATGATGGCGCAAGTCAGTGGCAGGGCAGGAAGAAAAGGTAAACAAGGAATGGTAATCCTACAGACAAAAACGCCTGATGCACCATTGATTCGCCAAGTGGCAGAAAATGATTATTCAGCCTTCTACAATGCAGTTCTGGCAGAACGCAAACTTTTCTCTTATCCACCTTTTTTCAGGGTAATCAATGTTTATCTCAGACATGCCAACGCTTCGGTAGTACAGAGTGCAAGCATTGAATTATCATCACTTCTGCGTCAGAAATTAGGCAATCGAGTGTTAGGTCCCGACCGTCCTCCAATAGCAAGAATCAAGACCATGCACATACGGAAGTTGCTAATCAAAGTAGAACCATCAGCCCCATTAGCCACAATTCGCAAAACCCTTTTGCAAGCACAAGAGCAAATGCTAAACGGTCATCAATACACTTCCTTGCAAATTCACTACGACATAGATCCGCTGTAAGTGTGGCGAAAGTGATTTGCGATGAAGGAGGTGTTTATACCTTCCCGAGAGTGGTACAGTGAAGGGAGACAAGAGCGCGGAGGAATCAATAATTGCATACAAGCCGAATATGGAAATATAAGCAAAATTTTTGAAAAAAATTTGTTGTATGAATTTATTTTGTTATCTTTGCCGCTGAATAAACAGAATTATGATTACGGTTATACAGTTATACGGGTGTAAAGACCTCAAGACCGATTATTATAAATTGTAAATGAATAAGTGTTTTTTTTTGAGTTTGGTCGTGGTTCTGTCTTGCTGCTTAATGCACAAGGTAAATGCTGCTAATACGGTTACTACAGTGACTCAGGTTACGTCTGCCGTTACGGTGGCAGCAAATACGGACTATGTAATCACTTCAAAAACTCCTTTTGGTGAGAATGGAACGGTGAGCATTAGTGACAATTCTACGCTGATTATGCAGAATGTGTTGCCGAGTGCAGCCAATAGTCTTCTGTCTGCTCACGTCAAGATTGGTGGTGCGACGGCTGTGAAAAATTCCAACTGCAAGTTGAAAATCCATGGTAATGGTTGTATTGTGATGGTTCACAAGCCTTCCGACAAGCCTTTTATCGGCTATAGTGAGGAAAACCAACAGGGAACGGCATACGAATTTTCTTTAGGTACGGCACGTGTGTCGTTGGCTGGTAAGGAGAGCAATAACAAGTTTATGAGTTTCTACCTGAAACGCGGTTACTATGTGTGCATGGCAACCAAGAGCAATGGTATGGGTTATTCACGAGTATTTATTGCCGACAAGGAAGACAAGGTGATGAATCTGCCTGCAATACTGAAAGGCACGGTGTCGTCGATTCGTGTGATGCAGTGGAACGATTGCGGCAAGAGAGGCTATTCGGGTGGTGATGCAACAGTGCTTGATGCTCTGAACGCAAGTTGGTTTTATGACTGGAACTGTGCAGGCTTCAGTTCTGATGACTGGGAATACGTGCCACAGCATCATCATGAAGGTTGGCCTGGAATCTCTGATGTAGGAGCAAGCAACCATTCGCCTCATGCCTTGGCTAACAATGAGCCAGACAATACGAATGATGACAAAGAAAAGGTGAGTTCGGTTGATGAAGTGTTGGAGCATTGGCCAGAAATGATGGCAACTGGTAAACGATTAGGTTCGCCAGCAATGTCGGGCAACTACAACTGGCTCTATCAGTTTATTGACTCCATCGACAAGCGAGGCTGGAGATGTGACTTCATCGCAGTCCATGCTTACTGGTATAACGATTGGCCATCATGGCAAAGCCAGTTGTCGGGAATCCATAACCGTACTGGTAGGCCGATATGGATAACAGAGATGAACTATGGTGCAAACTGGACAGGCTGGCCAGGAAGCGACAGGTCGGGTTCGGCTGCAAACTTCAATATTGAAAAACAGCATTTTGCTCCCGTTATCGATGGACTGGAAAACACAGGCTGGATGGAGCGTTATGCCGTATATAACTGGGTGGAGGATTGTCGCTCAATGTATCTGAACAATAAGCTAACACCGATGGGTGAATACTATGCCAACAAGGAAACAAAGGTGGGCTATGATGCGCAGTATGAGAAAGTGCCGAACATTCCGCAGCAATACGCTCCAAGCAGACTATTGGCAAGTTATGACAAAACCACTGGGTCGGTGGTGCTCACATGGCATGAGTCGAATGGAGAGTTCAACCAGTCGATGACCATACAGCAAAAGAAGCCGGGCTCTTCAATCTGGAACGATGTGGCAACACCAGAACAGAAAGAAGATGCTGCCGATTATACATACACAATAGAAAATGCCAAGGCAGGCTACAAATACCGAGTATGCATTACCGATGTGAAAAACAAGGTGCAATACTCAAACGAAGCTACAGCCGTGGTTGACGATTTGGAGCCTGGCGATGAGGTGATGATTGGTAACGAGATAATGTATTTGGGAGGAAATTTGCTGATAAACGGAGACTTTGACCTTGGGCTTTACGACTGGGAAAACGGACAGGGAGAACCCCTGACAGCACCCTATTTTCAGGCTGTGAAATCAGGCGGTCAGGATGGAGGTGCTTATCTGCAATGCTACGGAACAAGTGGTGCGACAGATGTGACATCAGCCCAAGCCGTAAGAAAAGTGCTGACACTTAAATCAGGACATTCCTACTATGCTTCGATGGCAGGTTACAACTGCAACGAATATCAGCGCATATCAACCACACTGCTTGAGAAAGTGGAACTGAACGTGAGGGTGAAAATGTCGAGTATCGACCAATGGGCAGTGCAAGGCGGTTCGTTCAATGTTACGTCGGACACGCTTTGCCTTATCCAGTTGCGCAATCTTGCAGGCAAGGCACAGTTGGATAAGATTTTTATTGCAGAACTATTTCCAACACAGGAAGAGGCATTGGCAAATGCTGCAATTCTGAATGCTGAGCATGATGCTAAGTTGGCAGAGATTCAGGCGGCAGAGAATGTGAAAAACTACCAGTATCTGCTGCAAGATGCAAAGACTGTGCAGCACTATCGTTTGCCTGGTTATGAAAACGTGGCAGAAAAACTTTTACAGACAAATGCCGACTCTCTGCAGACTGCCATTGAAGAATGTCTGCCATATGTGATGGTTACAGATAAGATAACCTCTCCTGCATTTGAAAACACGACAGGTTGGCAGACTGGCATAGGTACGTATAAAGGAGGCGACCAACGTACTGCTACACAGGCTGGGAAGAAATGCTGGAACGCATGGTGGTCGGTGTCAGCTAAGGATGGAGAACAGACAACAATGTCTATCTGTCAGAGGCTTATGAAATTAGAGCATGGCTTGTATGCCTTGGAGTGTAAAGGTACAACACAGCATCTTTGTGAATCCGACCAGCATGGATTTATTTCAAAAAACGGCATGGGAAATAATGTTATCTCGCAGCCATTGCCCTACGGAGTGCTCGACTTGCCTGGGTTTTCGGATTCCGAGAAATGGGTGATGATGACAACACCATACATTTATGTGGACGAAACCGACACTGTGACAATAGGTTTTGAAGGCAGTAAGGCGGAAGCTACGGATGGTCAGTACATAGCCTACAACAACCCGACAGCAAAACCCGACAACCGTGAAGGGTGGTGGTGTGCCACGGATTTCCGTCTGCGCCGTGTGCCAATGTTGAGTAAGGCAACAGACTGCAGTCATTGGGGAACAGTGTGCCTACCATACGAGATAGATGTGCCAGAAGGAGTGAGGCTCTATCAGATAGCGGGAATGACAAGCGACTCGACAAGGATATGCCTTGCAGAAGCAACGATGTTTGAAGCAGGAACACCATACGTGTATTATTGTGAAGATGCTGAGGCAGTGTTTTTCGAGAGTGGAAAAAAAGTGAGCACACCAAAGACAAATGTCAACGGACTGCGCGGAGTGTTGACCTCGGTATCAAAATATCCGCTCGATGCTCTTGTGCTGAACAATGGCAAGTGGGAATATGTAACAGAGCGTTATGCCATGCAGAATTTTTCGGCATACATTCAGAAGGTGTCAAATCTCTCAATAGTAGATACATGGGATGGATTGAGTCTGCCGACGGTAGGATTGGTGGAAAAGCTGTTTGGCGATGCCAACTGCGACGGCATAGTGAATGTGAATGACATCACGGCCATTGCCAAATATATTCTGGAAGGAAGTGTAGAAGACTTCAATTTCAAAAATGCAGATGTGAATGAAGATGGCGTAATAAATGTGAACGACATCACTGGCACAGCAGAGATAATACTGAAACGATAACGATGACGATAACTCAAAATCAAAAAACCGCAAAATATAACCATGAAGAAAACAATTTTATTAGGCTTTGTTTGCATGATGATGGAGAGTGCTACGATGGCAGCATCGTGGATCGATGTTACAGATTTGTACATCAAGAATGCAAACTATGCCAATAACTCGTATGAGTATTGGGAAGGCACACCTTTGTCGGGAGCTAACCCGATGTCGAATGCAGAACATTATCAGAAAACATTCGATACATATCAGATACTTATGGGATTGACTCCAGGAAAATACCGACTGAGTTTGAAAGGTTACTATCGGGCTGGTAATTCCAATGCTGACTATTCTCATTTTCAGTACGATGGTGATAATTACAGGTATGCTAAGTTGTATGCCAAAGCTACTTTTGGGGAGTACTCAGAACCATTAGTATATTGCTCGAGTGGAGCCACTTCTCAGTCGCTTGGAGGAGCAATCTCGCAAGTTGGTGGGAAATATATTCCAAACAATATGGAAGCTGCTCACTATTGGTTCGAAGCAGGCTACTACGACAATTCGGTGGAATGTAATGTGGATGGTGATGGTACTCTGCGAATAGGAATAAAAAAGATTTCCACAATAAGTGAGG
Organism: Prevotella sp.; assembly: GCA_045597685.1. Taxonomy (GTDB): domain Bacteria; phylum Bacteroidota; class Bacteroidia; order Bacteroidales; family Bacteroidaceae; genus Prevotella. The sequence goes on along the minus strand of JAZLKO010000072.1, from coordinate 11,516 downwards.
ACTGGACGTGCATAGACTCATGGAAACTGGAATATTATGGTGATGTGACTCAGGTTACATCTATTGTGTTTCCTGCAAATGCGTTGGAACTAATCAAAGGACAGCAATATCAGATGCAGCCAACCATCACACCGTCGAATGCTACATATAAGAAACTAATATGGCAGTCGTCGGATGAAAAAGTTGCAACCATTGACGAAAATGGACTGCTGACAACCAAGGCAGTGGGTACAACAACGATAACAGCCAAAGCAACCGACGGTTCGGGCGTGACAGGAACATGCAAGGTAACGGTGATAGCAAACAAGGTGACTGCCGATAATCTGATAATAAATGAGTTGCAAGTTTCAAACCTGGATATGTTCATGGATCCATCGTGGAATTTCGGACCATGGATAGAGCTGTATAATCCATCGGATAAGGATGTGGTTTTGGCAGGCCTGTATGTATCGGATGATATGGCAAATTTGCAAAAATACAGACTAACGCCAGCACATGGCATGCTGAAGGCAAAAGGCTATGCTACAATATGGTTCGACCATTATGACCAATATAGCCCGACGCAAGTGAACTTCAAACTTGATGCTGAAGGCGGAACAATCTATATTGCTGATGAAAACGGAACTCAGATAGCATCATTCTCATATCCAGCCTCAATATTACGTTGTTCGTATGCAAGAATAACCGATGGCAACACAAAATGGAGCTGGTGCAGCAATCCAACTCCAGGAACAAGCAATGATGCTGGAGTGTATGCCACAAAGCAAATCGCTGACCCTGTGGTGAACAGAAATGGTGGCGTGTTTGTAGGAACAACAGTTGTGAAAGTGACTATCCCTGAAGGTGCAATCCTACGCTATACCACTGATGGCACAACACCAACGCTGACGAATGGAGCGAAAAGCGATAATGGCTCGTTTACGTTCAACAAGACAACGGTCTATCGTTTCAGATTGTTCCAGGACGGAATGCTGCCAAGCAATGTGGTCACACGCTCCTATATCTTACGGGAAAAAGACTATAATGTGCCAATCATTTCAGTAGTAACCGACAATGCCAACATATTCGGTGCCGATTATGGAATCCTTGTGCAAGGCAATGGTAATGGTCGTTCTGGTCGTGGACAGTCGGGCAAGTGTAACTGGAATATGGAATGGGATCGTCCTGTATCAGTGGAATATATGCCAGACGGCAATGCTGCAACCGTTTCGCAGGAAGTGGATATGTCGGCTGTAGGAGGATGGAGTCGTGCGTTTACACCACATTCTTTCAAACTGAAGGCAAACAAGATTTATGGTTTGAATTACTACCCATATCCAATGTTTGAAAACAAACCATACAACAAGAACAAGACACTGCAAATACGAAATGGCGGTAATGATAACTATTGCAGAATCATCGACCCAGCATTGCAGACCATTGTGGCACGTTCAGGAATCGATGTTGACTGCCAGAGCTATAAGCCTGTGTTTGTGTATTTCAATGGCAAGTTGTACGATGTGCTGAATATGCGTGAACCAAACAACAAACATTTCGCAGAGGCTAATTTTGGAATAGACAATGAAGAAATGGATCAGTTTGAGTATTCTCCAGATTCAGCCTATTGCCAGATGGAAGGCACTAAGGACATATTCAACCAGTGGTATGAACTCTCGAAGAATGCTTCAAATGATGCCGTTTATGAACAGATAAAGCGAATTGTTGATATTGATGAGTTTATCAACTATATGGCTGTGGAATTCTATATTGGTCAGACCGACTGGCTGACAAACAGCAATAATATAAAAGGCTACCGTCAGACAGTGGAAGGTGGTAAGTTTCGCTTTGTCTTGTTCGACACCGATAGTTACGGCAGCACAAACCTTTTCAACGATGTGCAGAATACTCAATGGCAGCAGTTGGATTATATGTACGACACACAATCCTCACTCTATAAGGAAATAGAATTGACAACCATCTGGTTGAATATGCTCAACAATGCAGAATTCCGCAAGAAATTCATTGATACATTCTGCCTTGTAACAGGTTCAATATTCAATCCCGACCGATGCAAGGAGATAATAAACGAATTGGCAACCACTGCATACGCAGCCATGAATCAGCAAGGGGGTTCGCCATGGAACAGTGCCAACCAGATGATGAACACATTGTCGTCGAATCGACAGAGGACAATGATAAACAACTTGAAGAACTACAGCCGATTCAATCTTTCTTCAGTCGGGTCGATAACAGGAACATTGTCAACAAACACAGATGAAGCAAAGTTGATGCTCAATGGCATACCAGTACCGACGGATAAGTTTTCTGGTCAGCTTTTCCCTCCTGTGACAGTTGAGGCTGATGCACCAGCAGGATATACATTCAAAGGCTGGGCAAGTGCTGATGAAACTGTGAGAACGAGTGTCTTTGAACGCAACACAACGTGGAGATACTATGACAAAGGCTCCTTGGACGGAACATCATGGAAAACCATGACATACAACGATGCTTCATGGGCAACAGGCAGTGCACCGTTGGGTTATGCAAGTGCAGGTTCTACTGTTGCCAACGATGTGAAAACCACATTGAACTATGGCGGAAATGCCAACAGCAAATATCCTACATATTATTTCCGCAAGACAATAGCATTGCCGTCAGCACCGACATCGGCAGACAAATTCTATCTTAACTACACAATCGATGATGGTTTTGTTATATATATAAATGGTGTTGAGGCTGGTAGGTATAATATGCCATCTGGTACACCAACATTTAATACATACGCATCAAGTTATGCTCAAAACAATCCAGATGCTGGCGAATTGGAAATCAGCGGTTCTTATTTCAAACAAGGTGCAAATGTAATTGCAATAGAAGTGCATAACAACAATGCAAATTCAACCGACATTGAATGGGCTGCAAGTTTGGAAAGCATCAGCAAAAACGAAGGTGGTAACATCATCTCGACCAACAGAGAATACACCTTGCCTACGAGAGGTGATTTCAACCTGACTGCAGTTTTTGAAAAAACAGCAGCAAATACAACCGCTCCAGTATGTATAAACGAGATAAGTGCCGAAAACGACATGGCAATGAATACAGATTATTTCAAGAAAGACGACTGGATTGAATTGTACAACACTACCGATGAGCCAATCGATGTTGCTGGAATGTATTTGAGTGATGATGCAAGCAAACCAAAGAAATTCCAGATTCCTGCTGGAAACGGACTGAATACACTTATACAGCCTCATGGCTATTTAGTGGTATGGGCAAGCAAACGCGACATTAAGGCAGACCAGATACATGCTAATTTCAAACTTTCAAATGCTGATAATAAACTGGTGTTGCTTACGGCAGAAAACGGAGAGTGGACTGATACTCTTCGCTACGTTGCACAAGGACCTAAAGAGAGTGTGATGCGCTATCCTGATGGTGGAAAGAAGGTATATCACACAAATATGCCGACGATTGCAAAAAGCAATTTCCTGACATCTTATTCCAAGTTCCTATATAACTATCAGTATAATGCAGGATTAAAAGGCGATGCCAACAATGATGGCATAGTGAATGTGAACGACATTACGACCATTGCCACATACATTCTGAATGGAAGTGCAGAAAACTTCAATTTCAAAAATGCAGATGTGAATAATGATGGAGTAATAAACGTAAACGACATCACAGGCACAGCAGAGATAATATTGAAACGATAATGATAACGATGACGATGACTCAAAATCGGAAAACCGTAAATCATAAATTGGGGAGTTGAGGAGTTAAGAAGTTAAGGAGTTAAGACATGAGCCTTGCGTCAGTGTTTTGTGGTTATCGTTATCGTTTTACATTCTGTAAATCCGTAAATCATAAATTATAAACAATAAACAAAAATGACAGAATTTAAGTATGCACCAATGTTTCAGCTTGGTGAAGACAAAACAGAGTACCGTCTGTTGAGTAAAGATGGTATTTCAATCAGTGAGTTTGAAGGCAATCCTATTCTGAAAGTCAGCAAAGAAGTGCTTGAACTGCTTACCACACAGGCTTTTCACGATGTGAATTTTATGTTGCGACGTGAACATAATGAAATGGTTGCCAAAATATTGAACGACAAAGATGCGTCCGACAATGACAAATACGTGGCATTGACCATGCTCCGCAATGCAGAAGTAGCTTGCAAAGGTCAGTTGCCATTCTGCCAGGACACTGGTACGGCTATTGTTCATGCAGAAAAAGGACAGCAAGTTTGGACTGGTTTTGAAGATGAGGAGCCAATAGCAAAAGGTGTTTATAACACCTATACAGAGGACAATCTGCGTTATTCACAAAATGCTCCTTTGTCAATGTATGAGGAAGTGAATACAAAGTGCAACCTCCCTGCTCAAATCGACATTGAGGCTACAGAAGGCATGGAATATAAATTTCTGTTTGTAGTAAAAGGTGGTGGTAGTGCTAATAAGTCGTATCTGTATCAGGAGACAAAAGCAAGAATCCAGAATCCAGGCACATTGATTCCTTTCCTCGTAGAGAAGATGCGTAGTCTCGGAACGGCAGCTTGTCCTCCTTATCATATTGCATTCGTAATCGGTGGAACATCGGCAGAGAAAAATCTGCTTACGGTAAAACTCGCTTCAACCAAATTCTATGATTCTCTGCCTACTACAGGCGATGAGACAGGTCGTGCTTTCCGTGATGTTGAACTGGAAAAGCAGTTGCTTGAAGAGGCTCGAAAAATAGGTTTTGGTGCACAGTTTGGTGGCGTAGCCTTTGCTCACGATGTTCGTGTGGTACGTCTGCCACGTCATGGTGCAAGTTGTCCTATCGGATTAGGCGTAAGTTGTTCTGCCGACCGCAACATAAAGGCTAAGATTAACAAAGATGGTATTTGGCTTGAGAAAATGGATGATAAACCATACGAACTCATACCAGAAGAACTGCGTCAGGCTGGTGAAGGCGATGCTATAAAGATAGACTTGAATCAGCCAATAAAGGAAGTTTGCAAGGAACTGTCAAAATATCCTGTTTCAACACGTGTTAGTCTTAATGGTACGATAATCGTTGCACGTGACATTGCACATGCCAAACTCAAAGCACGTCTTGATGCTGGTGAGGATTTGCCACAGTATTTCAAGGATTATCCTGTACTCTATGCAGGACCAGCAAAGACTCCACAGGGAATGCCTTGTGGCAGTATGGGACCAACCACTGCCAATCGTATGGATCCGTATGTTGACGAATTCCAGGATCATGGCGGGTCACTGATAATGATTGCAAAAGGAAACCGTACACAAGTGGTTACCGATGCTTGTAAGAAGCATGGTGGATTCTACCTCGGAAGCATTGGCGGTCCTGCTGCATTCCTCAGCTATTCAAATATCAAGAGCATAGAATGCGTTGAATATCCTGAACTTGGCATGGAAGCCATCTGGAAGATTCAGGTAGAAGATTTCCCTGCATTTATCCTTGTTGACGATAAAGGCAACGATTTCTTCAAGACGATATAATTTTCCGGAATCCGGAAAAAACCTTTTCTGTCGGGTTGTTAAGCCATACGTCTTAGCAACTCGACAGTTACTTTCCATATATTGTCGGCGGTATCGAGGTTTATCCGTTCTGATGTAGAGTGCGGTTCAATAATCATTGGACCAATAGACGCAATCTCCACTCCTGGGTATTTTTCCACATAGTATGCTGCTTCAAGCACAAAGTGCATAGCCACTTTCTTTGGCTCAAACCCTAACACATCCTTAAACGTCTGGCACGTCAGCGCAAGCAGTTGTGAATCTTCACGCTCAACCCATGAAGGGGTGTTCATCAGCATTTCCACGTCGAATGCGTTTGCATTCATCATCATGTTGCGGATTGCCGCACTGAGTTTGTCTTGTTTGGCATTGTCGAAACTCCTTGTGTGGCATGAAATAGTCAACAATTTCCCATTTGTATTAACAACACCGATATTATTGCTTGTCATTACCGTGTCTGGCATATCCTCGCGCATTTCTTTCACTCCGAATGGTAATTCACAGATGCAGCGTATGATGTCTGTGGCATTCACAATATATTCACTTTGCTGTTCACAAGATTCAATGCAGACATTTATGCCTTTGTCTGTTGCCGCATATTTTTCTTTCATCTGCTTGTTCCATGATTCAATATAGTTGTGCATCCAATCTGTTTGTTCATTTGGCAAGGCAACTATAGTTTCTGCACACGAAGCAATTGAAGCATTGGCTGTTCCACCCTTCATGCTGCATACGAGCATTTCCTTCAAATTCTGCAAATCCATGCACAAACTACCGAATAGTTCTTTGTTGCAGTTGCACCTGCCTTTGTTGATGTCAACTCCAGAATGTCCTCCAAGTCCACCGTTTATGGTAATCTTCCAACAGGTGTAGCCTTGAGGAATAGGTGCAGAATTCAATTTCCATTTTCCTATTTGCAGACAAGCCCCAGCAGCCCCAACAGTAATTTCGTCGTAGGCTTCGGAATCAAGATTGATGACCTTTCTGCCACTGATAAAATCCTTGCTTAATGCCTCGGCACCGCTCATTCCGTCTTCTTCATTAGTCGTGGTAAGCACTTCTATTGCAGGATGAATCAGCGATTCGTCTGTGAGAATGGCAAGAGCCATCGACAATCCAATACCATTGTCAGCTCCTAATGACGTTCCTTCGGCTTTCATCCATCGGGTTCCATTTTCATCAGTCTCGATATAAGGACGAATCTCGTCGGTCAAAGGATTGAATGGCTTTTCATTGCGCCGATAGTTGACATCAGCCACACACACCATGTCCATGTGGTTGAGTAGCACCACTGGTTCAGCATTTTCATGACCAGGAGTAGCTGGTTTTTCTATTACCACACAGTTTTGTGCATCACGGCGATAAGCCAGACCATGTTTTTCAGCAAATCCACACAGATAGTCAGCCACTTTTTCTTCATGATGTGACGGACGTGGTATTTTATTCAGTTCACTGAATATTTCATAGAATGTCTGTTTCATATTGGTTGATGGTTGATGGTTTTGATATTTATTGAGTCTGTTTGCAAAAGTAGTAAAAAGCTCAGGGGTTAGAGGTTAGAGGTTAGAGTTTTTATGTTTTTTTATTAAAAAATCATAATTATCAATTGTCAATTATCAATTGTCAATTAAAAAACAACGTTTTTTTCTACCTTTGTAGCATAAAATGGAAATTATGAAAAAAATATTTATTATTATCCTTGTTTGTTTATTTGTAACAGGTGGTTTTGCAGAGACAAAACATGTGAAAATCGTGGCTGTAAACGATATGCACGCCAGCCTGAAAAACATGCCTCGCTTTGCAGCGTTCGTTGATTCTCTCCGCAATGTTGACCCACAGTTGATAGTCTTGTCGGTAGGTGACAATCGTACTGGAAACCCCTATAACGACAAGTATTCTCCTGTAGCTATGCCAATGGTGATGCTGATGAATAAAGTGGGATTCAATGCTTCAGCATTAGGCAATCATGAATTCGACAGTAAAATGTCTGGTCTCAGGACTGTTATAAACGAGAGCCGGTTCCCTTATCTGTGTGCCAATGTGTTTGTGCCAGATACTTTCCGCACTCATATTGCTCCGTATAAGATTATGTGTGCGAATGGTGTGAAAATAGGTATCATCGGAACCATACAATTAGGACCTTTGGGTATTCCAGATAGTCATCCTGATAATCTCGTAGGAATAAAATTCAAACCTTTCGATGAAGTACTTCCACGATACAAATGGATGCGTGAACAATGCGATGTACTGCTCATCCTCAGTCATAATGGATATGAGGCAGACACGACAATAGCCAATCATAATCCATTCATAGATGTAATTGTTGGAGGACATACTCATACGTTGATGAAAAGCAATGAGTTCTACAATGGAGTGTTAGTGACACAGGCAAAAAACAAACTCGCTCATGCAGCAATCATTGATATTGATGTGGAAGACGGCAAAGTGGTGAAAAAATCATCCGAGATCGTCAACCTTGCAACCTTCAGCGGAGCAAATGCCGAAGTGCAACGGATGGTGGATGAATTCTATACTAATCCAGAATTGTCAATTGTTTTGGCACAAGTGGCTTCGCCATTCCAGACCATTGAAGAATTGGCAAATATGGAAATGGATGCTTTGTGCGAGGAACTTTGTTGCGACATAGCGATTCAGAATGGTGGGGGAGTGCGTTATTCTTCTTTCCCTGCTGGACCATTTAAAAGAGGCGACTTACTTGAACTCGACCCATTCGGCAATGCAGCTGTTGTATATGAACTGACTGGCAAGGAAGTTGAGGATATGATAATGGATTGCTTCGACAAAGACAACAAACTCCCAGTTTATGTTTCGGGCATCACCTACGAAATGGTAGTAAAAAAAGCATCCCGAAAAGAAGACTCTCATCCCGTCAGTATCAAGATAAAGAGTACAGGCAAAAAGCCATTTTCAAAAACAGCAAAGTATAAAGTTGTGGCAAACAACTATGTAGCATCAATACTGACGGCAATACCTCGCAGCAAGGGCAAAGTGCTTAATTTTTCTTGCAGTGACTGTACTGAAAACTGGCTGAAGAAACAACAACCTCTGAATTACACAGGCTCAAGGCGTGCTGTCATAGTATGGAAGTAAAAAAGTCTGCAAAGGCAAATCTGGATAATTGGCGCTCAACGTTTTTCTTGACAGGATTGGCGATAGCACTAACAATTTTCTATGCTGCATTATCGTGTGGCGGAGAAGGTTCAGGCAATAGTGTTGTGGAAAGAGATTTCCTGCAAGAGATAACACGTGAATTAGATATGATTCCTATCCTAAAAGAGACTCCAAAGATTGTGCCTCCGCAGCCTAAAGTCGAGAAACCCAAAGTCGAAGAAATAAAAATTGTTGAAGAACAGGAATCAAACATGGATGATAACGGGAGCGTAGATTTGGGTATCCCTGATGTAAAACCTGTGGTCGAAGAAATAAATGATCCTCTGTCATCTGTCGAAATGACAAAGCAGCAATCAGATTCTGTGTTCCGTATTGTCGAGCAACTGCCAGAATATCCTGGTGGAGTGGTGGAGTTCATGAAGTGGCTCACCAAAACACTGCAATATCCCCCAGGGGCTCAGCGTATGAAGACACAGGGCACATGTGTTGTGCAGTTCATTGTCAATAAGGATGGCTCCATATCAGACGCAAAAGTGAAAAAGTCGCTGAGCAGGCTCTGTGATGCCGAAGCCTTGCGAGTGATAAACAAGATGCCAAATTGGAAACCAGGAAAAATGGACGGCAAACCAGTAAGAACCCAATTCGTGATACCAATAGTATTTAAATTGTAAATCATAAATTATGTTATATAGTGCATACGACCTTTCGTTAATAGTCAACGAATACATCAGCAAATTGCCATACAACAGGCAACCTGCAAGTCTTTATGAACCAATCAAGTACGTGCTTGCCATGGGCGGCAAACGTGTGCGACCAGTGCTTATGCTTATGGCATATAATCTTTACTATGATGAAGTGGAAAAAATCCTCTCATCAGCAGCAGCATTGGAAACTTACCACAACTACACTTTGCTCCACGATGATTTGATGGACGATAGTGATGTGCGCAGAGGCTACCCTACCGTGCATAAAAAATGGAATGCCAACACAGCTATTCTTTCTGGCGATGCCATGCTGGTGCGCGCTTTTCAGATGATGCAGGAAAATCCAATAAATCTGACAGAGGTGATGAGACTCTTCTCTGAGACTGCATTGGAGATTGGCGAGGGTCAGCAATACGATATGGACTTTGAAACTCGCAACGATGTTACAGAAGCGGAATATATCGAGATGATACGCCTGAAGACCAGTGTGTTGTTGGCATGTGCTATGCAGATAGGTGGATTGTTAGCCGATGCACCACGCAAGGATTTAGTCAATCTCTATATGTTCGGCGAAAAGACAGGACTGGCTTTTCAGTTGCAGGACGATTATCTTGATGTATATGGCGACCCAAAAGTGTTCAGGAAGAATTTAGGTGGCGACATAGTCTCAAACAAAAAGACCTATATGCTGATAAATGCCCTCAACAGAGCCAACAGCCAACAACGTGAAGAGCTGGAACGATGGATTGAGGCAACTGACTTCGACCGTGAAGAAAAAATAGCAGCAGTAACTGCAATCTATGATGAAATAGGAATAAGAGAACTGAGCGAAGCAAAAGTCAACGAATATTTTGAGTTGAGCCAACAATACCTCAACGCTATTGATGTTCCTGATGAAAGAAAAGCAGAATTGCGCCAATTCACCGCGCAATTAATGAATCGTTCGTATTAAAAAACAAAAATGCAAGACTATAAATTCATCGACACTCATACACATCTCGATGGGGAAGAGTTTTCCTCTGACCTGCAACTGACCATTCAGCGAGCAAAAGATGCTGGATGTGAAAAAGTCATCATCCCAGGAATAGATTCAGCAGGCATTCCGCATATATTGGAGGTGTGTAATGCCAATCCTAATTTTGCATATCCTGCACTTGGACTGCATCCCGAAGAGGTTAGAGCCAATTATCAAATAGTCCTTGACGAAATATATGCTCTGCTACATAATAATTTAGCTCAGGTGGTAGCAATTGGAGAAGTAGGATTAGATTTCTATTGGAGCCGTGAATTTTATGAAGAACAGCTCATTGCTTTTGAAGAACAGGTGAAATGGGCTGTAGAACTGCAATTGCCACTGATAATTCATTGTCGCAAAGGACAGGCAGAAATGGTGAAAATACTCAATAAGTATAAAGACGATGTTGTAGGGGGAATATTCCATTGCTTCACAGGCAATCAGCAGGAAGCCGCAGAGTTGCTTTCATTCTCCAAATTTGTTTTGGGCATTGGTGGGGTGCTTACATTCAAGAATAGCAAGCTTCCTGAAACACTGTGTAATGCAGTTCCACTATCACGCATCGTTTTGGAAACCGATTCTCCTTATATGGCACCAGTACCGAAGCGTGGTGAGCGCAACGAAAGTTCTTTCATTCCATACATCATTTCACGATTAGCAGAGACGTACAATGTTTCGGAACAGGAAATCTGCACCCAAACAACTTCAAACGCCCAAGGCGTAATTACTCAAGTTTCACAAGTTTCAACTTGATAGGTTATAAGGTTTTAAGGTCTTTAGGTCATAAGGCTGAAATTCCAAAAATCGTGTTTTGCACATGATAATTTGTGATTTTGTGACATTTTAACTAAAAATTAACTATTTTGAGCCGATTACGTAACTACTACTACTTTTTGCGGCGTAGTTTTCAATGTATTATCAGGTAACTACTCAGTTAACTCGCATAGAGGGCGATACAGCGAGCGTAGCGAGCGGTCAGTAACCGGGGGCGCTGCCCTACCCTTTATACACATCTTATACGACAGGTTTGTGTCAGGTGTAATTATTTTTATAAATTATTGAATATTAACACTTTATATTTGCATATATGATTTATTATTAGTAACTTTGAGGATGAAAACTCATCCTTTTACGCAGTCGGATTTCGGTGATCTCCGCCTTGCA
>JAZLKO010000071.1:0-35121 GCA_045597685.1 Prevotella sp. | reverse complement strand
AATTTAAATATTTTTTCTTCATAGATTTATGGTGGGTGGAAATTATCGGACATTAATGAAGCTAAAATACAAATTTGAGGCATAATAATACAAACATTATTGTGCCTCAAACATATTATTGTGTTACATAACAATACATTTGATTTTACCCCCCCCCCCAAGCACTAAATTACTCTTATTCAGAGCATTACACCACTTACCAGTAATATTCTTAAGCAGCTGTGTTGGTATGGTTTCAAATAATTGCATGGATATAAATCTCAGTACGTTTTGCAAAGATACGAATAATTAAAGTATTATTGCATATTTATCAAAATAAATTAAGCATTATTAACATAGTCGTTACGACCGTGTAACAACTCAGCTATTTTTGAATAAGATCAAAATATTCAAGTTTCGAAAGTTTCGAAAGTTTGAAAAACTTGCGAAACTCAAGGAGTTAAGGAGTTAAGAAGTTAGAGGAGTTAAGACAATAGTAGTAGATTGTCAATGTATTTTGATGAAGTTAAATACAGTTGGTTGCCATATTCTGAGGGCGCTGCCCCCAGTTACTGACCACTCGCTACGCTCGCTGTATCGCCCTCTAAGCGAAAATAAGGTAACATAGTATCTGTTATTCATGCGCTATAAATCCCCTAATTCTAACGAACACCTAATCACTACCTAATAGATACTTCATCTCCACATTATCACTACCTAATATTCGATTCTTCTTCGTTTGTTCTTCGATTGATATTCGATTGATATTCGATTTAGAATCGAAGAACAATCGAAGAAGAAATGAATATCAATTGAAGATGAATCGAACATTAGCTTGATGTAAGGCTTATACAAGGCAGACATAAGGTAGAGATAATGCTGAAAAACCCTTCCTGACCCTTTACTTTTATGGCAAGGAGTAGATACCACAGACTAAAAGTCCTTACTATGTTTTGGAGAAAGTTTTTAATCTAAGTAGGTGAGTAGTTATAACGCAACCCACATGTCACTATTCAGACCATTATCGCAAAACTACTTTTGGGCGTAACTATTCAGGCCTGTAATCCGCATGCAACTTAGCATCGCCATGAGCATGGTGATGTAAAGTCGATTATTAATTTTGTCGGTTTGTTGAATAGTGATTTTTTATTCTTCGTGAAACTCCGCCAGCCTCTGTAGTGCGAAGAAAGGATTCTGTCCGTTCTTCTCCGCTGTCTTTGCAATGGTCATGAGAGTTGCATAGTTGTTTGCTCCCTCGTGTGAACGGAACTGTCCGCTGACTTTCATCTTGGTCTTGGCTGGTCTGAGTGCGCGCTCACTGGCATTGTTGTCATAGTGAACCTTGTGGTTTGAAAGGAACAGGAAGATATGTTCCCTGTGTTTTATAAGTCCCCTGCGGAATGTATCAAACAGTTTCTGGCATTGCTCATCGTCTATCACGACCTCCTCCTGCATCATGGCATCAAATCTATTCTTGAAATTTTCTTCGTCCTGCGAAGTGGTGTAGTGTGTCTTCCTCAGATGTATGGATTCCTTGAGCAGCTCCAGCAGTCTCTTCGGCCAGTCATAATCAGGAAGCAATTCCGCAAAGTACGTAGTGTTTCGCAGCAGGTGAGCCAGACATATCTGATGATTCCTTACACTTATGTTGAAATAGGCGGCAAGACGGTCTGTCTCAAGTATCGTATTGGGAAGTCCTCCAGGAAACATGTCATCGATTTCGTTCTTGCCATGATGCTTATGCACCGCAAGGTAAGTTACAACATTGGTCTGGAATGTCCACATCCACTCGTTCTTGCCATTGACGCGCATACCTGTCTCATCTGCCCCTGCAACCTCTGAATGTTCTATCACCTTGCGTATTTCCTCGTATGGCTTCTTCGCCTTCCTGCGCATATAGTTGAGTATGTTGGATACAGAACCCTGACTCATGGATATACCACAGATGTTTTCCATAAATCCAGCAAGCCGCTTCATCGGTATTGCCTGAAGAGTGCTCAAATATGCGATGAGTGCCTGTATGTTCTCTCCGAAACATACCGTGCCTGTCACATATTCCGGGAATATGCCTTTCACCACATGACCGCATTTGCAGGTTGCCTGATGCTGTACGTATTCGTTTACCAGGAACAGGACTGGCAATGGAATGTCTATCACCTGTCTTCTCTCCAGCACTTTCAGGGAATTAGGGTCTATCAGTTCGCCACATACCGGACATCTCTGGGGGATAGGGCACGCCTCTACCGTGTCAGGATTCTCTGACCATTCGCGGGTGTGTCCCTCGTGTCCCATCTGACCTCCAGGCTTCTTGTCCGACTTCTTGCGCAGACTTTGCGTGCGTGGTGCCGACAGGGGGTTATGGGAAGACGGCACGCTGCTGTTCGTCATGTTTGCAACAGGGTGCGCAATGTTGCCAAAGAACTTCTTGTAACGGGCAAGTTCTTTTTCCAGCACTTTTATACGTTCGTCTTTTACTTGCAGGACTTTGATATTCTTTAGCAGCTGTTCATCTTTCTCTGCCAGCACCTCCTTGTTTCTGGAGAGTTGCTCTTTCATCTCGATGAACCGCAGACCTGCCTGCTTGATTATCTCATTTGCTATTCTTCTGGCTACACGTCCATCTATATGGCCATCATTCATGAGCCGTGCCATGGCTATTGCCTTTATTATGGCATCTATGTCTTGTATTGCTTCTATCATCTGTTATCGTTTTATGGTGCAAAATTACTAAAACAAAACAATATAAGCAAACTTTTAAACATAGTTTAAGTATTGACTGTCAACCAGTTAACACTTATACAGCCCTTATGGCGAGACCAACACTGTAACACGTACCCCCCTATGTCACATGCTAAAATATGAGCGTATAAAGCCGCTATTTACCAATACAACTATTTGTATATCAGTTATATATATGAATTTACCCGAAAAAGGTGGCTATAAATGCCTTCTGCACAAAAAGTGCAATTTTAACACTTTGCACTGAAATGTTAATTCATTAAAAGTAGTTTTGCAGTAATGGCCTGAATAGTTACTTTTGGGCACATAGTGGTTCGGTAATGGTTAAATAAGGTTAAAAAATGACTATGATTTTGGAATTATGGATTGTGGTATGATTTTTTTTCTTACCTTTGCACCGCTTTAGAAAAATAGAGCATTCGGGGTGTAGTTCAGTCCGGTAGAATACCTGGTTTGGGACCAGGGGGTCGTAGGTTCGAATCCTGTCGCCCCGACAGAGAAAAAAGATGGCTTTGGTCATCTTTTTTTGGTTTGTGATGAGAAAAAAATATATTATTATGATTGATGTAAAAATTGTTGATAGAATCTGCTTTATTGAGATGCAGAATGCTAATCATTTCAACTGCTTGAGCGAGGAGATGTGTAATAGCATCATTGATGCTCTTGGTGTGGCTTATCAAAAGGAGTGTGTGGGAATAGTGCTGAAGGCACAGACACGTCGTTCGGTGTGGAGTGCCGGGCACGACATACGTGAATTGCCGCAGGACGGTAATGATCCGCTGTCGTATGATGTTCCGATGGAACGCTTGTTGCGTAGTGTTCAAGATGTGCCAATTCCTGTGATTGCCTGTGTTGATGGTACGGTATGGGGTGGAGCATGTGACCTTTGTGTGAGTTGCGATATGATTGTAGCTTCGGAGGATTCGACTTTTGCTATTACTCCGGCCAAGATTGGTATCCCATATAATGCTTCAGGGATTATGCACTTTATAAATCAGTTGGGTATAAACAAGGCTCGCGAAATGTTTTTCACAGCATCGCCCATCACAGCCCAGGATGCTTGCAACGTGGGGTTTGTAAATCGTGTTGCACCAGTGGCTAATTTAGATAAGGTGCTTGAGGAAAATTTCCTTGCTCCTCTGCGCCGTAATTCAGTGCTTTCGATTAGTGCAATAAAACGTCAGTTCCGCATCCTTAGTCGTGCTGCAACGGTGATTTCATCAGAAAGCTTTGAACGCATTAACGCCTATCGTACGAAGGTGTTCCAGGGTGAGGACTATAGAGAGGGTATTAACAGTTTCCTTGAGAAGCGTGCTCCTGAATACAAGGGCAAAGCCAGTGACCTGGATACTCTGACGCATAAGGAATAGCTTAGAGTTTAGAGTTTAGAGTTTAGAGGAATTAGGAATTAGGGAATTAATTTACTGGAAAGCAGACATACTTCATTTATTATGATTGTAGATGAGATAAAAAACAGGGTCGTGGCGGCGATGGACATGAAGCCGACTGCTGAACAGGAGGATGCTATTGAGGTGTTCGCCCATTTCCTGTATTCGCGCAACGACTATTCTACAATGATTTTGCGCGGATGTGCAGGCACGGGAAAGACTACTCTTGCCAGTGCTATTGTAAAGATGATGGATGGAATGTCGCAGAATGTCTGCCTGCTTGCTCCGACTGGTAGGGCAGCAAAGGTTTTCTCTTTGCATTCTGGACGTGAGGCACTGACCATTCATCGTAAGATTTACAAGCAAAAATCGTCGGATGACAGTATTGCTGCTTTTACCCTAAATTTTAACAAGTCTAAATACACGCTGTTTATCATTGATGAATCATCCATGATTTCCAATGGTGTAGGCAGATTGTCGCCGCAAACCGTTGATGGTGCTGTGTTTGGTAGTGGTTGTCTGCTTGACGATTTGATTCAGTACGTTTATGAAGAAGGTGTGAAATGTCGCATATTGTTCATGGGCGACAAGGCTCAATTGCCGCCAGTAGGTGAACAAGAAAGTCCTGCATTGTCGAAGGGTGTGCTGGAGGATTATGGGCTGGATGTTTTTGAGGCAGAACTGAACGAGGTGGTGAGGCAAAGTGAGGATTCTGGTATTCTGTATAATGCCACAGTGATACGTTCATTGAATGACTTTATGATTCCGAAAATCAAATTAAGTGGATTTGCTGACATAAGGATTGTCGGTGGTAATGACTTGATTGAGTGTTTGTGCGAAAGTTATCATCGCGTGGGGATGGACGAAACGATGATTGTGACGCGCAGTAACAAACGTGCCAATGTGTATAATGAAGGAATCCGACGGATGATTCTCGACCGTGATGGCAAGATGTGTAGCGGTGACATGCTACTGATTGTGAAGAATAATTATTTCTGGGTGGAGAACGATTCTGAATGCAAATTGCCGTTTATCGCCAATGGCGACAGGGCGGTAGTGAAGCGCGTGAGAAACGAGCATAAGAT
Organism: Prevotella sp.; assembly: GCA_045597685.1. Classification (GTDB taxonomy): domain Bacteria; phylum Bacteroidota; class Bacteroidia; order Bacteroidales; family Bacteroidaceae; genus Prevotella. The sequence continues at coordinate 29,930 of JAZLKO010000071.1, read as the reverse complement.
GTATGGTTTTACTTTTGCTGATGTGACGTTGGAGTTTCCCGACTATGATGATTATGAGATGACAGCCTGTGTGATATTTGATGCCCTTTACACAGAGGCTCCTGCTCTGACGCATGAGCAGAACGATGAACTATTTAATAAGGTGTATGAGGATTATATGCTTCAGCCAAATCGTCCTGAAAAGAGGAAGCAGATAATTGAGCAAGTGCGAAGGGATGCTCATTACAATGCTTTTCAGGTGAAATATGCATACGCTGTGACTTGTCATAAGGCACAGGGAGGTCAGTGGTCGCATGTCTATATAGATCAGGGTTACATGACAGAAGAAATGTTTAATGAGGATTACATTCATTGGCTATATACCGCTTTTACCCGTGCCACCGAAAAGCTTTTCCTCGTGAACTGGCCTCCACAGATGAGGGATTGAAGAGTTATGAATAGGCTTGAATAGTTATGAATAGTCATGCGGTTGCTCATTATTAATTACACATTGTGAATTGTAGTTTTTCGAATATTGTTGCGTCTAATGTTAAAGGTGTGTCAAAAAGGATTTGAAAGATGACAGCAAACGAATTGAAGTTCTCACAAATGGTGAAGGAGCATAAGAGTACGATTTACACCGTATGCTACATGTTCTCCAAGGATGAGAATGAGGTCAACGATTTGTTTCAGGAAGTGCTGATAAACTTATGGAAGGGTTTTTCAAAATTTCGTGAGGAGTGCAGTGCAAATACATGGATTTATAGAGTAAGCCTGAATACATGCATCTCACTTGGTCGCAAGAAGAAACGCATGGGTGAAAAGGTGGAACTATCGATGACAACTAATCTTTTTGAAGATAATGATAAGGATGCTCAACAGATTCGCCAACTCTATGACAGAATCCACAAGTTAGGTCCAATAGACCGAGCAATCGTGCTTTTGTGGTTAGACAATGTGGATTATGAGGAAATAGGAAAGATAGTTGGTATTTCGACCAAAAATGTTTCTGTAAAACTATTCAGAATAAAAGAAAAACTTAAAAACATGTGATTATGGAAAATACTGATATACAACTTGATGAAATGCGACAGCAAATAGCTCTGCTAAAGGCTAAGCTTGACAAAGAGGCTATTGTGAACGACCAGTTGCTTCGTCAGTCGATGAAACAAAAAATGGGGTCTATCAATAAACACGCATTGATACAATATATTGCTGGATTTTTTACAATCATTTTTGGTAGTAAGGTTTTCTATGAAATAACCAAATCGGAAATGTTTGTTGCAGTGACGATTATCTATATGCTTATTTGTATATTTGCAACTTATTACATACATTCCAATGTCAAGGGCAATGACGTGAATGGGGATTTGCTTTCTGTAGCAAAGAAGATGAGAAGGGTGAGACAGCAATATCACAACTGGCTATATTTTGCCTATCCTTCAATGGCAGTATGGCTTGGATGTCTGATTTATCTTGTGATGAAAGCAAATAATGCTCTTTATGGTGAGAGGTTGGTTATTGCCCTTTTGATAGGTACTACTATAGGCGGCATTATTGGCTTCATGATGCACAAGAAGGTTGTTAATACTTGTAGTGAAATCATTACTCAGATAGAAGAATAGCATTTATTATCCTTCCGCATTTCATGCCTTCGCGACGGGCAGAGAAAAACAAGTCGTTGCGCTGATAGGTGCAAATCCCAGCAACTTGTATGTTCTCTGGTTTAACGCCCATTTCCTCCAATAGGAGCGAGTTGGCTTTCCATAAATCGATGTATGATTTTTGCACTAATTGTGTATGATGCATAGTGCTTTCTGCGCTAACGATTTCTGTTTTTACCACGATTTCATCAATAGAAAATGAGGCTTGCTGAAAGGCATTGACTACTTCCTGTCCCACTTGAAAACTATCAGGGCCTATGCTCGGTCCGATGACGGCAAGAAGATTTGTGGCGCGTGTGCCGTAAGTCTCGCCCATGAGACTGATTACCTTTTGGGAAATTTTTTTCACCGTTCCTCTCCAACCGCTATGAACGGCTGCAATGGCCTTATTCTCTGGGTCGTAGAGTAGGATGGGTACGCAATCGGCAGTACGAGCACCAATGGCAAAGTTTCTTAGATTGGTGATGATGGCATCTATTCCCTGTAGGTCTTCACGTGTTGTGTCGCGGGATGTTATTACTGCAATCTTATCGTCATGAACCTGATGAGACTGAAGGACATGGAATGGTAATTCTGCCGTCCGCATTGTTGAAAACGCGGTTACTCCTTTGGCTATGTTGTATTCAAGAAGATGGTTGTTCATAATTCCTTAATCATTACATGTTCTTTCTGCCATGGGGTAAATTCATTGCTCTCCATGCCACAATATTCTTTCGGAGGGGGCATTAGGGTATTATTAACATGATACTGCATACTCTCATACCATTGCAAGAGTGAAGGGTCGGCAGGCACAAGAACGGCATATTGGATGCCATTAGCTTTCATTTTATAATCGGCTTTCTGCATAAGGATTCTGCCAATGCCATGTTGCCTGTATTCTTCTGCAAATTCTTCTTCAATGATTTGCTTTATACGTTTGTCGGGAATAATCATTCTGAATTGTTCTCCCAATGAGGCTGCATCAGATTGCAATTGCCTTATGGCAGAAGTAACGGCTAATCTTATTTCTGCTTGTGGTGCCGCAGGTGGTATAAGCTGATAGCTAAGCCTGTTGCCCTGATGACGGATGCAGAGGCAGCCATTGGCTGTTGTTAGTTCGGAAGAATGGACTCGCCAGGACATTAGATTAGCGAATGAATTGTAGCAATCGGTTTCTTGTAAGCCGAAAGTGAAATCGCGAATTAGACTCTTGTCATCAGTTGTTATTTCCCGAAAATGTAACATAGCGCAAAGATAGTAAATGGTTGAAGGTTTAGGGTTGAGGGGTTGAGGATTTTATGGTTTTTTATTAAAAATTCATAATTATCAATTGTCAATTGTCAATTATCAATTAAAAAACAAAGTTTTTTCTTACTTTTGCGGTATGAAAAAGTTTTTTGTTATTTTGGTAAGCATTTTGCTACCAACGTGCTTGACTACAGCACAGGAATTTTATGGTTATCTTTACTGCCACATGGCAGCAAATAGTGAAAACACATTATATGCTTTGGGTACCAAAACCGACAGAGGAGAGAAGTTCCATCCGCTTTTGAACAATCAGCCTGTCTATGATGCAGAGAAGGTGGCAAAGATAGAAGGTGGTGTGCGTGATGCTTTTATCTGCAGGGGCAAAAAAAATGACTACCTGATGTGCGTAACAGATATGTGCAACCGCAAGTCGCGGATATGGAATAATTATGGTATTGACTTGCTTCATTCAAACGATTTGATTCATTGGACATCTGTTACGTTTGATTTTCGCAAAGGTGCGGAAATATTCTCAGACCCAGAGAGTCCCGATGTCTTTGAGGATTACAGTAAAATAAACAGAGTCTGGGCACCACAGGTGATATGGGATAAGGACTACCAGAACGGCAATGGAGGATGGCTTGTGTATTATTCCATGCTAAGTACGAACGAAGGAGACAAATATGACAAAATATATTATTCGTACGCAAATGATGATTTCACCACTCTTACAAAACCGCGTCTGTTTTATGACAAAGGCCGCTCTGTAATAGACTGCCACATTGACTGGAATGAGTATGATGGTTTGTATCATGTGTTCTATAAAAAAGAAGGTGCTGCGGGTGTGGATCGTGGTATTTGGGCAGCTACTTTCGACAGGTTGCCTTCTGCCAACTGGACAGACAGGTTTCACATTACCAACGAAGGACGTGAGCAGGTTGAGGGTCCAAGTGCATTCAAACTGATTGGCGAGGATAAATGGAAAATAGCATACATCAGATATAGCGGTGGACACGCATACAAAATATGTAATGCTGATGCAAATGAGGCTAATGTAGATAAGGGTATAACAATACAAGGTGATGTGCTACCTCAGCATGGTTCGTTTATGCACGTGACAAAGGATGAGTATGATTTGCTTGAGGCATGGTCGGCTCTTACGATAAAAAAGCAAAATACAACCGATGAGGCTGAAAAAGCCAAACTGGAAAAAGTGCTTTCAACAACCTACAAAAAGAATGCTGTAAAGAAATTGTTGAAGTTGTATAAAAAATTTCTTTAAACAATTCACAATAAAATGAGTAAGAAATGCGTTAATAAGGCAAAGCTACTAATAAATCATTTTGCCTATGCTAAATTTTACTCAAAGTATTTCAATAACAAATCATCTTGGTCCAACTGAAGCAACTCTACGTTTTATTCGTCAATATGCATACGCATGGACGGCAAACAAGAATATTAAAATATAAAAGCGTGTTGTGTGAATTATAAATTGGTCGTTTAGTCGTTGGATCGTTTGCTGTAATGAAAAAGATATTTGTTGCTCCATCACTTTTGGCTGCAGATTTTTTGCATCTTGAAAAAGATATTGAAATGATAAATTCAAGTGATGCCGACTGGCTTCATTTGGATGTGATGGATGGTGTGTTTGTTCCCAACCTGTCATTTGGTCATCCTGTATTGGAGCAAGTAGCTAAGGTATGTAAAAAACCCCTTGATGTTCATCTGATGGTAGTCAATCCTGAGTCTTATCTTGAAAAGGTGAAACGCTTGGGGGCAATGATGATGAATGTGCATTATGAAGCTTGCATTCATTTGAATAGATTGATTCATGAAATTCATGAATCAGGGATGAAGGCTGGTGTAACGCTCAACCCATCTACCCCAGTATGCTTACTGAAGGATGTGATAAAAGACATTGATATGGTGTTGCTGATGAGTGTGAATCCTGGTTTTGGAGGTCAGGATTTTATTGAAAACACAATCAGTAAGATTGAAGAACTGCGCCAGATGATTGATGCTTCTGGCTCTAAGGCTTTAATAGAGGTTGATGGGGGGGTGCAAGACAAAACGGCTCCACGACTGATACAAGCTGGTGTGGATGTCTTGGTGAGTGGCAGTTATGTTTTCAAATCAGAAAATCCTCACAAAATAATTGAGTCTTTAAAGACGTATCGTCTATAATTATCGGATAGTCTTTAGATTGATATACTGACATCGTATTGCCTAGCAATACGGCGCATGTTCAGGATAGCATAACGCATCCTGCCGAGTGCTGTATTGATGCTGACATCGGTAATATCGGCTATCTCCTTAAAACTCAAATTCTGGAAATATCTCATATACACGACTTCGCGTTGATTCGTTGGCAGCAGATCCATGATTTTCTGTACGTCGGTCAGAGTCTGTTCGTAGATGATTTCACTTTCGCGACTAATTGAGTTTTCGCCAGTACCGCATTTAAATGCTGTGATGTCTATATCAGAATCTACGTTTACGGTTTTTTCTGATTTGTTATGGCGGAAATAATCCATAATCAAATTATGGGCGATTCTCATTATCCATCCCTGGAATAGTCCAGAATCGGCATATTGACCACGATTCAAGCGGTCAATAACCTTGACAAAAGTGTCTTGGAAAATATCATTAGCAATCTCTGTATTCTTAACAATACATAAGATATAATTATACAACCTATCTTGCGTTCTTTTCAACAATTCGTCGAAAGCTCTATTGTCACCATCTATATAACGAAGAGCCAACTGCTCGTTCGTAAGGTGCATGAAATTAGTCATTACTTGATGTTTTAATGTTTAAGAAGTAATGTTTTTTCGATAGGCGTAAATTTTTAAAATTGTTGTTAATGATACGAATTGGGGTGCAAAAGTAATGAAAAATTGCTTTTATTCTATTATTTGGCTAATATTATTCGCGTTTTTTTTGCTTTTTTAACAAATTGGCATTTATTTTTGTTTCTTTACGTATTCGTCGGCAATGCGTATTAAATATTTGCCATAATCATTTTTTATCATAGGTTGAGCTAATGAAACAACCTGTTCTGGTGTAATCCAGTTTCGTTTCAAGGCTATTTCCTCCAGACATGCAATTTTTAGACCTTGGCGTTTTTCCAGTACTTCGATGAAGGTGCTGGCTTCCGACAAACTGTCATGAGTCCCTGTGTCAAGCCATGCAAACCCACGTTGGAGTGTTTGTACTTTCAACTGGCATTTTTCAAGATACTTTTGATTCACAGTTGTAATCTCTAATTCTCCACGTGAACTTGGTTTGATATTTTTAGCAATTTCCACAACAGAATTAGGGTAGAAATACAGTCCGACAACTGCATAATTTGATTTAGGGTTTTGAGGCTTTTCCTCAATTGACAGACAATTTCCGTCATCATCGAATTCGGCAACGCCATATCGTTCGGGATCATTTACAAAATATCCAAAAACAGTAGCATTGTTGTGTTCCTCTGCCTCAAGTACAGCCTGTTTCAGCATCGGGGTGAACCCTGTACCTTGGAAAATGTTGTCACCCAAGACAAGGCAGACTGCATCGTTGCCAATAAAATCCTCTCCAATGATAAAAGCTTGCGCCAATCCATCTGGAGAAGGTTGTTCGGCATATTGGAAATTAACTCCCAGTTCACTGCCATCACCTAAAAGTCGCTTAAAACCAGGCAAATCAAATGGTGTTGATATTATCAGTATATCCTTGATGCCAGCAAGCATCAATACCGATATCGGATAATATATCATTGGTTTGTCAAATATAGGAATAAGCTGCTTGCTGATTCCTTTAGTTATCGGATAAAGACGCGTACCCGAACCTCCAGCTAAAACTATGCCCTTCATATAAAATATTGCTTATGGTGCAAAGATAGTTGTCTTTTGTCTTAAACCGCGCTATTCTTCTCCACGTAATTATTTTTTTAATAAAAAAACTTAAATACTTTATGTATTACACGAATTATCGTAAGTTTTTCGTAATTTTGTGCGATTTTTTAATGGTTAAATAATATGAGCATATTTTCGAAGATATTTAAGAACGAGAATTCTTCATCCGTCAAAATTGGTGGTATGGAGGATTTCATGACTCTAATCAGGGTCTATTTTCAGTCAGTTATGGCTGCTGATTTGGGCGTGACCAATATGGCAGCATTGCCTGATTTAAGAGTATTTAAAACAACTCTTCATATACCGACCGCGAACAATAAGCTTGGTGTAAATGAAAAAAGTCGTTGCAGAAAAATGTTGAAAGATCTTTATGGTATGGACGATGGATTCTGCAAAGAAATCGATGCATCGGTGAAGAAAAATTGCCGACGCATACAAGACATTCAGGCTTATATGTATCAATTTCAGGCATTTTCTCAAGACATAATGATGCTTACAGGCAATCTTATGAAGTTGAAACTTCGTCTGCCTTCTTTTTTCAAAAAAGCATTATACCAGATGACGGAAAAAACTGTAATTGACATCTTTACCAAGGTGGATTACAAAGATGCTGGTGTTATGAAAACCTGTATCTCTTTGCGACAGATAAATAAGAAACTCGGTTTCAGTCAGAAATGGACTACAGATTTGGTTTATCGTGTTGTTATGTTAGCAAAGAAAGAAAAGCAGCCTAAGGCAGATGAAAAATAAAGATGGATGAAGAAATAAAAGATATTAACAGATTTGAGACGCGTGTCAGGCAATTGATACTAAAATATCAGTCTCAACTGAAGAGTAATATTGATTTAAGGGATGAGATCGACAAGAAAAATGCAGAAATAAGTAATCTCAGACAGCAGCTTCTTCAATGCGAGACTGATTTAAAGACATTGAAGATAGCAAAAACCATCGAAACCAATAAAGACGACATCAGTTTAGCAAAAAGTCAATTGTCGGATATGATAAAAGAAATCGATAAATGTATTAAAATAATCTCTGAAAGCGAATAATGGATACAGACGATAAATTAAGCATAAAGCTAGATATTGCTGGGCATCAGATAAGCATCACAATTCCACGTAATATGGAAGAATTCTATCGTCGTGCTGGTAAGCATATAAACCAAAGAATCAATATCTATGCCAATATGTATCCTGATCGCGAAAAAGAACAAATCCTGTATATGGCTCTAGTAGATATTGCCTTGGCATACGAATTGAGTGAGAATAAAAACGATGTCGAGCCATATTGTAAATTACTAAAAAACCTAACCTCTGAAATAGAGGAAGTACTTGAAGAAAAATAAATTTTATTAAATGTATAAATTAAATTCAAACGTTATGATGTTAACAACAATATTTGTACTTGCCGCATTCCTGTTAGGAGCATTTGGCGGTTATTCCCTTTTTCAGTTTATCATCAAGGGAAAGAAAAATAATATTCTGGACAGCGCAAAGAAAGAAGCTGAAGTGTTAAAAGAAAAGAAACTCTTGGAGGTCAAGGAACAGTTCCTGAACAAAAAATCTGAACTTGACCGTCAGAAGAGTGAATACAATCAGCATGTTCAGCAGACTGAAAACAAATTCAAGCAACGTGAATTAGGACTGAACCAGCGCAATGACGAATTAAATCGCAGAAAGCAAGAAGTGGAGAGCCTAGCTGTGAACATTGAAAACCAGAAAAAACTGATTGCCATCAAGGAAGAGACTCTTGAGAAAATGCAACTTCAAGAGCGTGAGAAACTCGAAAAAATCAGTGGGTTAAGTACTGAGGAAGCTAAGGCAAGATTGGTGGAAAGTCTGAAAGATGAAGCAAAAGCCAATGCTCAAGCTTATATTAATGAAATCGTTGAAGAAGCAAAGTTAAATGCTAATCAACAAGCAAAAAAAATTGTGATACAGACTATTCAGCGTGTGGCAACTGAAACGGCAGTGGAAAATGCTACCAGCGTATTCCATATCGACAATGATGAGGTGAAAGGTCGCATCATCGGTCGTGAAGGACGAAATATCCGTGCGTTGGAATCGGCAGCAGGAGTTGAGATAGTTGTTGACGACACTCCAGAAGCGATTGTCATTAGTGCATTCGACCCAATACGCCGTGAAGTGTGCCGCTTGGCATTGCACCAGCTAGTTGCTGATGGACGCATCCATCCTGCTCGCATAGAGGAAGTCGTTGCAAAAGTGAAAAAACAACTTGAAGATGAAATAATTGAGACTGGAAAGCGCACTGCAATCGACCTTGGCATTCATAGTCTGCATCCTGACCTTATTCGTGCTATCGGTAAAATGAAATACAGATCATCATACGGTCAGAACCTTCTTCAACATGCACGTGAAACGGCTAATTTGTGTGGTGTGATGGCTGCTGAATTAGGATTAAACCCAAAGAAGGCTAAACGAGCTGGTTTGTTGCATGATATAGGTAAAGTGTCTGATGAGCAACTGGAACAGCCACATGCTGTTTGGGGTGCAGAATTTGCTGCTAAATGCCATGAAAAACCAGAAATATGCAATGCAATAGGTGCACACCATGATGAAATGGAAATGGAAACACTATTGGCACCAATCGTACAGGTTTGCGATGCCATATCAGGTGCTCGTCCAGGTGCTCGTCGAGAAATTGTGGAAGCATACATCAAACGTCTTAATGATTTAGAGGCAATAGCAATGAGTTATCCAGGTGTCACAAAGACGTATGCTATTCAGGCAGGACGCGAATTGCGCGTTATTGTTGGTGCCGACAAGGTAACAGATGCCGAAGCAGAAGCTTTGAGTGGCGAAATAGCTAATAAGATTCAAACTGACATGACTTATCCTGGTCAGGTTAAGATTACAGTTATCCGTGAGATACGTAGTGTTGCTTTTGCAAAATAAATGGAAACACCCCAAAAATTGACCAAGAGTCATATTGTTTTAGTCTTTATAGTGGCAATGTTGTTACTCATTTTAGGAGTACCATTTTTTGCCGCTATGGGGATTATGATATTTTTGGTAGTAATTGATTTCCTGTTCCAACAACGCATGCGAAATAGGCATGACGATAAATTGTAAGTTGGTTGTTTGAACTGAACCCTTTTTAATCATAGTTTAAAAATGGCTTGCATATTGAATATAGAAACAAGTACAAATGTTTGTAGTGTTGCTGTAAGTTCAGATGGCGAAATAATATTCAATACCTCGAATCAAGATGAGGATTGTGGAATGGGAGGCAATCATGCCAATGTGCTTGGCGACTATGTGAAAAGTGCCTTGTCGTTTGCCGATAACCATGCCATACCTGTGGATGCCGTTGCAATCAGTTGTGGTCCTGGGTCATATACTGGATTGCGTGTAGGAGTTTCTATGGCCAAGGGTGTTTGTTATGGTATGCGTATTCCTCTAATTTCTGTTCCGACACTCAATTTATTGTGCGTGCCTCTGCTGTTGAATGAAAAAATTCCAGAGAATGCATTGCTTTGTCCTATGCTTGATGCAAGAAGGATGGAAGTTTATACTGCCGTTTACGATAGAGCATTGAAAGTCCAGCCGCTACCTGAAGACATGGATGTTCAAATTTCTAAAAATGGGGCAGTGGCAACTGTATTGAATGAAAATTCTTTCAATAGTCTTTTAATGGAACACGACATATACTTTTTTGGTAATGGTAGTGTGAAATATAAAGACTGCATAAAACAAAAGTCTGCAACGAATGATAAAGAATCTGCAAAGGCACATTTTATTGATGGCATAATCCCACTTGCGAAACACATGATGCCTTTGGCGGAAATGAAATATTTAAGAACTGAATTTGAAAATGTTGCCTACTTTGAGCCTTTTTATCTAAAAGAATTTGTAGCGATAAAAAGCCGCAACATATTATGTAAATAAGAAAAATATCGAAATGGAAATAAATGGTTTAGATTATAACACTGACCGCAGAAAATTATTGATGCCCGAATATGGCAGAGAAGTTCAGCAAATGGTTGATTACTGTAAAACTATTGCCGATAAAGATGAACGTATGAATTGTGCGTATGCAATTATTGATGTGATGAAGATTCTAACACCTCAAATGCGCAATGCCGACAACTACGAACATAAGTTGTGGAATCATCTTGCCTATATCAGCAATTTTGAATTGGATATTGACTATCCTTGTGAAATCACACCGAAAGAAGAACTTCTGAAACATCCTGAACCATTAAAATATCCAATGCAAAAAATTGGGCAGCGCCATTATGGACATTTGCTGGAGCAGTTAATGGGACAAATTCGGAACATTACAAATGAAGAGCAGCGTGCTGAACTCATCAGACTGACAGCAAATCAGATGAAACGCTCACTTTATACATGGAACCGAGGTTCTTATGAGGACGAGAGAGTGGCTTTTGACTTGGCAAAATATACTGATGAAGAGGTTCAGCTTGATTTGGATAATTTTGAGTTTAATAGTGTTGTAGAGAGCAAAACCCGTTACAAAAAGTCCAGAAACAAAAAAACGCTGAAACACTAACACATTACGATTTTTAGACTAACACATGTCATCATTTATTATAAAAGGTGGGTACCCGCTAAAAGGTACAATCTCACCACAAGGTGCCAAAAACGAAGCTTTGCAGATAATATGTGCATGCTTGCTGACCAACGAAAAGGTCACGGTTCATAATGTTCCTGATATTAAAGACGTGAACAACCTTATTTCCTTAGTTAAAAAAATAGGTGTCAAGGTTGCAAAATGTTCAGAAAAAACATACGAGTTTCAGGCTGATGACCTAGATTTGGAATATTTGCAAAGTTATGAGTTCACTCAGGAATGTGCCAATCTGAGAGGAAGCATCTTGATGATAGGTCCACTGCTTGCACGTTTTCATAAAGCAATAGTAGCAAAGCCCGGAGGCGATAAAATCGGCAGACGCCGTTTGGATACCCATCTACTGGGACTGCAAAAACTTGGAGCACGTACAGTGCAGAACGACTCTTTAGGATTACTCACACTTGGCTGTAAAAAGTTGATAGGATGCAATATGCTGCTTGACGAAGCTTCTGTCACAGGTACGGCAAACATTATCATGGCAGCATCTCTGGCAGAAGGCACTACAACAATTTACAATGCTGCGTGCGAACCGTATATCCAGCAATTGTGCAGAATGCTCAACAGCATGGGAGCTGAAATAAGTGGAATTGCTTCAAACCTCCTCACCATCAAAGGTGTCAAATCCTTAAGTGGAACTACTCACACATTACTTCCTGACATGATTGAAGTTGGCTCCTTTATAGGCATGGCTGCCATGGTTGGTGAAGGCATAACAATAAAAGGTGTATCATTGGAGCATTTAGGCATCATACCTGATACCTTTCAAAGATTAGGAATCAAGATAGAGAGCAAAGGTGATGATTTGTATATACCTTATCAGGGACATTACGAGGTTGATACCTTTATCGATGGTTCAATCATGACTTTTGCAGATGCTCCATGGCCTGGGCTTACGCCAGACTTGCTGTCTGTTTTGCTTGTAGTGGCAACTCAAGCAAAAGGTAGTGTACTGATTCATCAGAAAATGTTTGAAAGCCGACTATTCTTCGTCGATAAACTTATCGATATGGGAGCACAAATCATCTTGTGCGACCCTCACAGAGCAGTGGTTATCGGTCACAACAACAGAATCCGTTTACGTGCAGGAAGAATGTCCAGCCCTGATATCCGTGCAGGAATTGCCTTGCTGATAGCTGCATTAAGTGCCAAGGGAACAAGTACCATTAATAATATAGAGCAAATAGACCGAGGCTACGAAGATATAGAACAACGCCTCAGGGCTCTTGGTGCTGAGATTGAAAGAAAAGACTGATATGATAAATTCGGAAGACGTTTATAAAATCGGAACTCTCGGAAAAATACATGGAGTAAAAGGCGAAATAAATTTCACTTTTACAGACGATGTGTTCGACCATGTCGATGCCGATTATTTAATATTGTCTCTTGATGGAATATTTGTACCTTTCTTTATCGAGGAGTACCGCTTTAGAAGCAATGAACGTGTATTGATTAAGTTTTGCGATGTTGATACAACCGACATGGCACAGGAACTGGTTGGCACAGAAGTGTTCTTCCCTTATTCCTTGTCAGACAGGAGTGCAGAGGAAATCACTGATTTGTCTCATCTCATTGGTTTCAGAATCAATGATATCGGCATAATCTCTGACGTAGATGACAGCAATGAAAATATGCTGTTCTGTGTGACATCCATGCAGACGCAAAAAGAAATATTGATTCCAGCCGTATATGAATGGATAAAAAATGTAGATATTGCAAGCAAAATCATCGAAATGGATATTCCTGAAGGATTGTTGGATTTATAAAGTGTATATTGTAAAGTGAAAAAACAAATTGCTATATTAGGAAGTACAGGTTCTATCGGCACCCAGGCGTTAGAGGTTATTGAAGAACATAATGATTTGTATGAAGTCTATTGCCTGACAGCTAACAATAATGCGAATCTGCTGGCAGAACAAGCAAGAAAATATAATCCAGCGGCAGTCGTAATTGCCAATGATGAGCATTATGATGAATTGAAGCAACTGTTGGAAGATTTGCCGATAAAAATTTATGCTGGAGCAGATGCATTATGCCAGATAGTCGAAGCCGATCCAATCGACATGGTGCTGACAGCCATGGTAGGTTTTGCAGGATTGCCACCAACGATAAGTGCGATAAAAGCAAGAAAGAAAATATGCCTTGCCAACAAAGAAACTTTGGTTGTTGCAGGAGAACTTATCTGTAATCTTGCCATGGAAAATCATTGTCCTATTCTTCCTGTTGATAGTGAGCACTCAGCGATATTTCAAAGTTTAGTTGGTGAAGACGACAATCCAATAGAAAAAATTCTGCTTACTGCATCAGGTGGTCCTTTCAGACTATTATCTGAAGAAGCAATCCAGACAGTCACAAAAAATGATGCCTTAAAGCATCCTACTTGGAACATGGGTGCCAAAATCACCATAGACTCTGCCACTATGATGAACAAGGGCTTCGAGGTTATTGAGGCTAAATGGCTGTTTGGAGTGCAACCAGAACAAATACAAGTCCTTGTGCATCCACAATCAATAGTTCATAGTGCTGTCCAGTTCCACGACGGTTCGGTAAAAGCACAATTAGGAGTACCTGATATGCGTTTGCCTATTCAATTCGCATTTTCTTTTCCACAACGCCTCGCACTAACAGGCGAAAGACTCGACCTATTCAAACATCCTTTAGAGTTCTTCGAGCCTGACCTAAATAAGTTCCGCTGCTTGGCACTCGCATTTGAAGCCTTGAAACGTAAAGGCAATATGCCTTGTATCATGAATGCTGCCAATGAAATAGTCAATCGTGCATTTTTAGAAGACAGGATTAGTTTCCCACAGATGGCAGAAATCATCGAGCACACTATGAACAAAGCCACTTTCGATGCATCACCAAATTATGAGACATACCTCGCTTCAGATGCCGAGGCTCGCCAAATCGCAAACGAATTTGTTAGTTATAAATCTGTAAATCTGTAAATTCGTAAATTAATATCATGGACATTTTTCTTATCAAACTTGTACAGTTTTTAATTTCAATTTCACTTCTGGTATTGCTCCACGAAGGAGGACATTTTTTATTTGCTAAATTATTCAAGACCAGAGTGGATAAATTCTACATGTTTTTCAATCCACGTTTTTCCATATTGAGAATCAAGAAATTCAGTGGCAGACTTCACTGTCGTTTCTTTGCATCCAATACTCCTGCAGCCGTAACAGAAGACCTTGACGAAAATGGAAACAAGCAATTAGATGCCAACGGCAATGTAGTGTATCGTTCAATGACAGATGAAGAGCGGGAGCACTTGCCTAAAGACGACTGGCGTCGCGACCCTGATAATACGGAATTTGGCATTGGATGGGTACCTGTTGGTGGGTATTGCAGCATCATTGGCATGGTTGACGAAACAAAAAGCACAAAAAACCTCGCATCTACTCCGCAGCCATGGGAATATCGTTCAAAACCTATATGGCAAAGGTTCCTTATCATTGTAGGTGGAGTTACCGTGAACTTCCTGCTTGCCCTCTTCATTTATTCTATGATTATGATGCATTGGGGCGATAGCTATTGCGCATTGAAAGACATGAAACTTGGTATGGAATTCAGTCCTACCGCAAAAAATATAGGTTTCAAAAATGGTGACCTGCCAATAAAAATCGATGGTAAGGAATACATCAAATATGATATCGACTTGCTCCGTGGCTTGGCTGATGCCGATAATGTTACGGTTCTCCGTAACGGTCAGGAGGTTGATATTGCCATGCCTGACGATATTGATTTGTTGAAAATAGCAAGTGAAGTACCACCATTTATCCGTGTCAAAGTCCCTGCAATAGTGGATAGTGTAATAGCTAATACACCAGCCGATAAGGTAGGTATGAAAAAAGGCGATGTCATAACAGCCATCAATGGAACGGAGGTCAGTTCATGGGGCGAAGTGACCGACATCACCAGCAGACTGGCTGATAAGCTCCTTGATGCCAAGACAGCATCCGATTCTCTTGCTTGCAGACAGATGGCTATTGTTTTCACATCAGCCGATTCCGTTGTCAATGACACAATAATTCTTTCAGAAGATATGCTGATGGGCGTTACACAAACACATTATTCCATGTATTACAAGCCAAGAGAAATCAAATATGGATTCTTTGAAAGTTTCTCTGCAGGCGCAGCTTACGGATGCAACGTGCTGAAAGGCTATATTGGTGATTTGAAATATATTTTCTCAAGTGAAGGAGTGAAATCGCTTGGTGGTTTTGGTACCATTGGAAATCTTTTCCCTGCCACATGGGATTGGTATTTGTTCTGGAAAATGACCGCTTTCCTAAGCATCATTCTTGCCTTTATGAACATTCTGCCAATACCTGCACTTGATGGTGGATATGCGTTGATGCTTATCTATGAAGCCATAACGCGCAGAAAACCATCCGACAAATTCATGGAAAGGGCAGGAACAGTAGGTTTCATCATATTAGTTCTGCTGTTGGTAGTTGCAAACCTGAACGATGTCCTTAGATGGCTGCACATTATGTAAAACGAAAACGATAACGAAAACGATAACCCTGACTGCTGACACTGACTGCTGACACTGACTCAAGGCTCATGTCTTAACTCCTTAACTTCTTTAACTCCTTAACTCCACAATTATTATAGAAACTACAAATAAATTAATCATGACCAACGAATTAGAAATTAAAGAATTAGATCAGGTCGTCATTCGTTTCTCTGGCGACTCTGGTGATGGTATGCAATTGGCTGGAAACATTTTTTCCACCATTTCGGCTACTCTTGGAAATGACATTTCCACATTTCCTGATTACCCTGCCGACATCCGTGCTCCGCAAGGGTCGCTCACAGGTGTAAGTGGTTTTCAAGTTCACATCGGAAGTGAAAAAGTCTATACTCCTGGCGACCAATGCGATGTCTTGGTTGCTATGAATGCTGCTGCGTTGAAGACGCAGTATCGCTATGCTAAATCAGGAGCTTGCATCATTATCGACACCGACAGCTTTGGCAAAGCCGACTTGGATAAGGCGCAATTTGCCTCTTCAGACTATCTTGGTGAAATGGGAATCAATCCCGATAACGTAATTGCTGCACCTATCACCCAAATGGTGAAAGATTGTCTATCTGATAGTGGTATGGACAATAAGGCTATCCTCAAATGCCGCAATATGTTTGCGTTGGGACTCGTCTGCTGGCTGTTCAATCGCGATTTGTCCGTTGCAGAGAATTTCCTTAATGAGAAATTTGCAAAGAAACCTGAAATTGTAGCTAATAATATCAAAGTCATCCATGCAGGTTATGACTATGGACATAACACTCACAGCAGCGTCTCCAACACCTATCGCATAGAATCTAAAAATAAGATTCCTGGACGCTACATGGATATCACTGGCAACAAGGCAACAGCCTACGGACTTATTGCTGCTGCTGAAAAAGCAGGACTGAAATTATATTTGGGCTCCTACCCTATCACACCTGCTACCGATATTCTTCATGAACTATCAAAGCACAAGAGTCTGGGCGTAACAACTGTCCAGTGCGAGGATGAAATTGCAGGATGTTCTTCTGCTGTAGGAGCTGCTTTTGCTGGAGCTTTGGCAGCAACATCCACTTCTGGACCTGGCATCTGCCTGAAAAGCGAAGCCATGAATCTGGCAGTAATTATGGAATTGCCGCTTGTTGTCATTGATGTTCAGCGCGGTGGACCAGCAACAGGTCTTCCTACTAAATCCGAACAGACCGACCTTCTTCAGGTGTTGTTTGGCAGAAATGGTGAGACTCCTATGCCTGTCATCGCAGCAACCAGTCCTGTGGATTGCTTTGATGCAGCCTACGAGGCATGCAAGATGGCTCTTGAACACATGACACCTGTTGTTCTGCTTACCGATGGCTATGTGGCAAACGGTTCAGGAGCATTCAAATTGCCAAATCTGGCAGAATATCCAGCCATAGAACCTCCATACGTTACAGAGGACATGAAAGAGACATGGACTCCATACATGCGCAATGAGAATGGTAGCCGCTATTGGGCTGTACCTGGTCGCGAGGGGTTTGCCCATATTCTTGGCGGTCTGGAAAAAGACGATAAGACTGGAGCTATTTCCACAGCACCTGAAAATCATGACTTAATGGTGCGCAAGCGTCAGCAGAAAATCGAAAACATTCAAGTACCCGATCTTGAAGTATTAGGCGACAAGGATGATGCAGAATTGCTTATTGTCGGTTTCGGCAGCACATTCGGTCATCTGCATTCTGCTATGGATGAACTTCGTGCAATGGGCAAGAAAGTGGCATTGGTACACTTCAAGTATATCAACCCTCTACCAAAGAACACAGCAGAGGTGTTGAAAAAATACAAGAAGGTTGTAGTGGCTGAGCAAAATATGGGACAACTGGCTGCTTATCTGAGAATGAAAGTCGATAATTTTGTTCCTTACCAGTTCAATCAAGTAAAAGGTCAGCCATTTGTAATAGCAGAACTTGTGGAATACTTCAACAGACTCTAACTCAGAAATTGTAAATAAATCGTAAATAGTAAATCGTAAATAGTAAATTTCAATAATGGAATATACAGCAAAAGATTATTCAAAAGGTAAGCCACGTTGGTGTCCTGGATGTGGCGACCATTTTTTCCTTGCCAGCCTTCATAAGGCAATGGCTGAAATAGGAGTTGCTCCTCAAAATGTTGCAGTAATTAGTGGAATAGGTTGCTCATCACGTTTGCCTCACTATATGGCAACATACGGAATGAACACCATTCATGGACGTGCAGCAGCCATTGCTACAGGTGCAAAAGTAGCAAACCCTGAACTTACCGTTTGGCAGGTAAGTGGCGATGGCGATGGCTTGGCTATCGGTGGCAACCACTTTATTCATGCCAATCGTCGCAACATCGACCTGAATATGATTCTTCTCAACAATCGTATCTATGGTCTCACGAAAGGACAGTATTCACCAACGTCTCCACGTGGCTTTGTCAGCAAGAGTTCACCTTATGGAACGGTGGAAGATCCTTTCCGTCCTGCAGAACTGTGCTTTGGTGCAAGAGGTCATTTCTTTGCTCGTGCTGTGGCAACTGATGCACCTGCTACCATTGAAGTGCTAAAGGCTGCCTATAACCATAAAGGAGCATCGGTATGCGAAATCTTGCAGAATTGTGTTATTTTCAACAATGGCACTCACGATAGTGTTTATACAAAAGACGGACGTGCCAAAAATGCCATCTACCTGAAACATGGTGAAAAGATGATTTTTGGTGAGAACAATGAATTTGGTTTGGCACAGGAAGGCTTTGGGCTGAAGATAGTAAGTGCCGACCATCCATCAGTCCTTGTACATGATGCACATTGTGAAGACAACACCCTGCAACTCAAACTTGCCCTGATGGGCAATGGCGACGGTTTCCCTATTGCACTCGGAGTGATACGTGATGTCGAAGCACCAACTTACAATGATGCCGTCGAGGCGCAGATTGAAGAAATCAAGGCAAAAAAGCCATATCACAATTTCGCAGAACTCCTCGAAACAAACGACATCTGGGAAGTCAAATAAAATCAAGGA
Organism: Prevotella sp.; assembly: GCA_045597685.1. GTDB lineage: Bacteria > Bacteroidota > Bacteroidia > Bacteroidales > Bacteroidaceae > Prevotella. The sequence continues at coordinate 11,014 of JAZLKO010000071.1, read as the reverse complement.
ATCAGGGAACTAAGGAAACAGGGAGTCCCCAACTCCCTAATTCCCTAAATCTCTAAATCCAAATTCCCCAACTTATGTTTCAGCAAATCGATAATAAACTGATTACTGCCATCAATTTCGATGGCAGTACGGTTTATGATTCTTTCTGGTGGATTTATACCAACGGCACTACTTGGGCACTACTTGGCATCGTAGTGCTGTTCTATATGATTTATTTCGGCAAAATCAACAAGAAAACCCTTCTTTTCACTCTCTGTGCTTTTGCCGTATTGTTTGCAATGTGCGACCAGATTCCTTCATCCATCATAAAGCCGCTTGTTGCTCGTCCACGCCCATCGCATAACCCAGAGATAGAGACATTACTTTCATTTGTCAATGGCTATAAAGGCGGTCCGTTTGGTTTCCCGTCAAATCACGCTTGCAATGGTTTCGGTGCAGCGATGTTTCTAACATTATTGTTCCGCAATCCCACAACCAGTCTCACTGCTTTCATCTGGGCATGTGGCTCATGTTATTCAAGAATGTATTTAGGGGTGCATTATGTCTCCGATATTATTGTAGGAGCACTACTTGGAGTCTGCATAGCAAACCTTGTCTATTATTTGCTAAAGAAGACAAATGTAAATATAGAAATCTATCAACACAAAAACACAATAGCAATTCCAATTGCATACATTTCCACCCTAATTGTCATCCTGTGCATTTCGCTTTAGAGGGTCACAGGGACCTATTCGATGGTGGACTGCAGATCTGCGAAGGAAGAAAAGCCGCAAAGTGGCTTAACTGCTCCCGATATTCCATAATTCATGAAAAGCCAGTTTATAAAGTTTATAAAGTCAAAATTTTTAACATAAAAAAACCTGCCGCTGCAGGGGTTTTCACGAATTTTGGAACTTTCCACAGTCTGAGTCAGTAGTCAGAGTTAGCATACCTTATTTCGAGTGATTCTGTTTTCTAACAACAAATCACCTATTGTCGTTATTGATAAGGTAGATTATTCATACCTTCTATTTCAATTATTTTTGTTAACTGGGTATTTCATTATTTTGGGATAATGACAAAGGCTCTATCTCTGGCAATACGACCACATTGTTCATCTCATCAGGATGTTGTAGGAACATACAATAGTAGATTGGCATATATACAACACCCTTGTCTTGCATGTAGAGGTCTCCAGTAGAACGTAAGCATGCTTACGGTTAATAACCCCACAATATTTAAAAAATGTTTTTTTATTTTGTGTTTCGTTCAAATTGCACTAATTTTGCAAATTATTATGGAAAAAAGAGAATACATGCCTATTAAAGAGTATGCTATGCGCGATGGAACGTGGCTTGGCATAATTTGGATAATATGCTTTGCATCGTTCATTTCTCAATTGAGTAATCCTTCAATGAGTTTCATCTGGTTGGCGATGAGTATATTCTCATTAGGTTTTGCTTTCATACGAGTGAAAAAGTTCGGCAAGCTTATATGCAGCGACGGGCTGTCGTTTGGAAGAGCATGGTTATACGCTATTACTATGTTTGTATGTGCTTCGTTGCTGATGGCTATCGGTGCATATGTCTATTTTGCTTTTTTAGATAATGGTTTTGTGGCAGATACCTATACCCATATCTTTGAATCAGACGAATATAAGGAATTACTGAAAGTTTATCAGGCAGATGAAAAGATGTGGAAAGAAATAGTGAACTCGTTGTATGGAATGCGTCCAATAGAATGGGCATTCAATATTCTTTCGACAAACATTATGCTTGGAATGATATTAAGCCCATTAGTGGCTATTTATGCTAAAAATAAATTATGAATATTTCAGTTATTGTACCATTGTTCAATGAGGCAGAGTCGCTGCCAGAACTTTATGAATGGATAGAAAGAGTAATGAACGAAAATCATTTTTCGTTTGAACTGATTTTCGTTAATGATGGCAGTACAGATAATTCCTGGCAAGTAATATCCGACTTGGCAGATAAGTCTGACCATGTGAAAGGCATTAAATTCAGACGTAATTATGGGAAAAGCCCTGCCTTATATTGTGGATTCAAGGAAGCACAAGGAGATGTTGTAATTACAATGGATGCCGATTTACAAGATTCACCAGATGAGATTCCTGGGCTCTACAAGATGATAATGGAAGATGGTTATGACCTTGTATCAGGCTACAAGCAAAACCGAAAACAGGGTGATCCTCTGTCGAAGACAATCCCAACAAAGCTATTCAATGCAACAGCCCGAAAGGTGAGCGGAATACATAATCTGCACGACTTTAACTGTGGGTTGAAAGCCTACCGAAAGGAAGTGGTGAAAAATATTGAGGTATATGGTGAAATGCACCGATACATACCATATCTTGCCAAGAACGCAGGATTCGACAAGATTGGTGAAAAGCCCGTCCACCATCAGGCACGCAAGCACGGCAAGTCAAAATTCATGGGCTGGAACAGATTCGTGAATGGATATTTGGATTTGATGACCTTGTGGTTTCTTTGTACTTTCGGCAAGAAGCCTATGCATGTGTTCGGCTTCTTGGGAACAATAATGTTTTTTATCGGTTTTATTGCTGCAATTGTGATTGGAGCCCTGAAACTTTACGCCCTCTCTGCTGGCACACCAGCACGACTAATAACCGATATGCCATATTTCTATATTGCATTGACGATGATGATACTCGGTACTCAGTTCTTCCTGACAGGCTTTATTGCCGACCTTATCAGTCGTGATTCACACGACCGTAATGATTACCAAATCGAAACGAAAATATAATTACGGTTATGAAAATATTGAAAAGCATATTACCTGATGTCATTGCAATAGTTGTATTTGCAGTAATATCTTTTGTTTATTTCTTTCCTGCCGATACGGAGGGAAGAATTCTCTATCAGCATGATGCTTCTGCTGGTAAGGGTGCTGGTATAGAGTCGGAACAATACATGGCAAAGACAGGTGAACGGACTCGCTGGACGAACTCCATCTTCTGTGGTATGCCTACCTATCAGTCGGCTCCGTCATATAACAGCAGCGACACGCTCAACACCGTAGAACGCATCTATCATCTGTGGCTGCCTACATACGTATGGTATGTATTCATCTCGCTCCTTGGATTCTACATCCTTTTGCGTGCATTCGATTTCCGTCAGTCGTTGGCAGCATTGGGCTCAATTATATGGGCATTTTCAAGCTATTTCTTCATCATCATTGCTGCAGGGCATATCTGGAAGGTGTGGACTTTGGCATACATTCCGCCAACAATAGCTGGAATAGTGTTTGCCTACAAGGGTAAATACCTATGGGGAAGCATTGTGACAGCATTGTTCGTTGCACTTCAAATCAAGGCTAATCATGTGCAGATGTCATACTATTTCATCTCTGTGATTTTGGCAGTATGGATTGCATTTCTTATTGAAGCAGCAAAGAAAAAGACTTGGAAAAACTTTGCAAAGGCTACTGCTGCCTGTATTGTAGGAGCATTGATTGGTATTGCTATCAATGCTTCAAATCTCTACCACACATACGAGTATTCAAAGGAAACAATGCGTGGTAAGAGCGAACTGAAGAAGGCAGACTCAGCCAACCAGACAAGCAGCGGACTGGAACGCGACTATATTACTGCATGGAGTTATGGCATAAGCGAAACATGGACTTTGCTGGTACCTAACGTCAAAGGCGGAGCAAGTGTTCCTCTCTCACAGAGCAAGGTGGCAATGGAAAAAGCCGACCCTGTATATTATCAGTTATATCAGCAGATAGGTCAGTACTGGGGCAACCAGCCAGGCACAAGCGGTCCTGTTTATGTAGGAGCGTTTGTACTATTCCTGTTCATTTTAGGACTTTTTATTGTAAAAGGACCGATGAAATGGACACTTCTTGCAGCAACAATACTTTCTATACTGCTTGCATGGGGCAGGAATTTCATGGGATTTACAGACTTCTTTATTGACCATGTGCCAATGTACGCAAAGTTCCGAACCGTGGCTTCCATTCTTGTTGTGGCAGAATTTACCATACCTCTGCTTGCTATGTTTGCATTGAAGGAATGGATATGGTCTAACAACGATAACGAAAACGATAACGATAACGATAACCCACAACCAACAACCCATAACCCACAACCGACAACCCATAACCTAACTTTAGGTTTTTGGGTTGCATTCGTACTGACCGCAGGTGCATCGTTCCTCTTTGCAGTAGCACCAGGAATGTGCTTCTCACAATTCATCTCCGACTCAGAGATGCAAGCTCTGACCCAAGCAATACCTCCAGAACAGCTTTCACCGATAATCAGCAATCTCACCGATATGCGCAAGACTATGGTGACAGCTGATGCATGGCGATCATTCTTTATTATCATAATAGGTGTTGCAATGATTATGCTCTGCAAGGCAAAGAAACTCAAACCATCATACACTATCATCGGTATTACCCTCCTCTGTCTGATAGACATGTGGCAAGTCAACAAGCGATATCTAAACGATGAAATGTTTGTAAGCACAATGGAACGAGACACACCTCAAGAACTCACTCCAACCGACCAACAGATACTTCAAGACAAAAGTCTTGATTATCGTGTGCTGAACTTTGCATCAAACACGTTCAACGAGAATGAGACTTCTTACTATCACAAGAGCATCGGTGGCTATCATGCAGCAAAACTTCGCAGATACCAGGAACTCATTGAAGCGCACATTGCGCCAGAGATGCGGGCAACCTCAGCCGCTATTGTGGAAAAGAGTGGCAATATGGATGCCATCAATGGTGACAGCATATTCCCTGTGCTCAATATGCTGAATACAAAATACTTCATCCTGCCACTACAAGACGGGCAGACCATGCCGATACTCAACACCCATGCTTATGGTTGTGCATGGTTCGTTGATGAGATAGAATATGTTGACAATGCAAATCAGGAACTCGATGCCCTTTCACAAACCGACCTCCGTCATACGGCTATTGCCGACAAGCAGTTTGAGGCAGTATTAGGCAAGCCACAAAAGGCTGATTCTACTTCGACCATTGAAATGACTGCATACGAACCAAACAAACTCACATACAATGTTGATTCATCAACAGGCGGGTTAATAGTATTCTCTGAAATCTACTATCCAGGTTGGACAGCAACCGTTGACGGAAAAGAAGTGGAACTCGGTCGTGTGAACTATGTTCTGCGTGCAATGGCAATCAATGCAGGAAAGCATGAGGTTGTGCTCTCGTTTTTCCCTAAGTCAATAGACACCACCGAAACAATAGCCTACGTAGCATTGGCATTATTGCTTTGTGGATTGATTGGTCGTTTGGCAGTTTTAATGCTAAAACATTAATTGACAATCACCAAAGTCAGTGTCAGTAGTCAGAGTCATTATTAATTATTAATTATTAATTATTAATTTAAAATAATGCACCGCATTATATTGATATTATTTCTGATGTGCCAATTTGGTTTTGCTGCTTCTATGGAATATAATGTCATGGATTTCGGGGCAAAGGCAGATAGCAAAACGCTTGATTCTCCAGCCATCAATGCCGCCATCTGTCAGGCAGAGAAAAACGGAGGAGGAACGGTTTTTCTGCCAGCAGGGAAATATCTGTGTGGCAGCATCAGAATGAAAAGCAATATAGAGATACATTTGGATGCTGGAGCAGAGATTATTGCTGCACCAAATGAAATGGGAGCATACGACCAACCCGAAGAATTTGATTTTCCTGAATATCAAGACGGTGGACACACATATTTCCACAATTCACTTATATGGGGTGAGAATCTTGAGAATGTTTCAATCACTGGTAGAGGCATTATCCGCGGTGAACATCTTACACGCTTCGACACCGAAACCAACGGACAAGTTCATGGGGGGAGCATAGGTAAGGCAGATAAGGCTATAGCATTGAAACTATGCAGAAACGTGCTGATAAGAGACCTGACAATATTGCAAGGCGGACACTTTGCAATAATAGTAACAGGTTGCGACAATGTCAATATGGACAATCTGGTCATCGACACCAACCGTGACGGAATAGACATAGACTGCTGCCGTTTCACTACGGTCAGCAATTGCAAGGTAAATTCGCCACGCGATGATGCAATAGTACTGAAAAGTTCATACGCATTAAAAAAAGCCGTTGTATGTGAAAATATCCTGATTACCAATTGTGTGGTAACAGGTTTTCTTGATGGCACGATGTACGACCGCACCTATCGTCTATCCATCAATCAGAACAATAGTGGCAGAATAAAACTTGGTACTGAAAGCAATGGAGGCTACCGCAATGTCACCATCAGCAACTGCACATGTCTGCATAGTGACGGACTGGCTTTTGAATGTGTCGATCAGGGAGTGATGGAAAATATAGTTGTCAGCAATATCACAATGGACTATGTGCATCATTATCCTATTTTCATCACCACAGGTTGCCGCAATCGTGGACCAGAGGGGATATCGAAACCCTCTATGGCACAGAGCATTTCAATAAGTAATGTTGTTGCCGATCATTGTGATGATATGGGGGGAATGATTATTACAGGGATGAAAGATGCTCCTCTTAAGAATATCAGCCTGTCCGATATTACCATCTATTATGCAGGTGGCGGTACAGAAGCCGACCGCAACATAGTATATCCCGAAATAGGAACAAAATATCCCGAACCAAGTTTCAACCTCGGACGGTGTCCTGCCTACGGACTCTTTGCCCGTTATGTAGAGGGATTGACTATTAAAAATGTCAATTTCAAACTATATACCCCCGACAGCCGCGAAGCAATGATAATCGAAAATTGCAAATGAAACAATTTCTTACATTCTTCAAAATAGGACTTTTCACCATCGGTGGAGGATACGCAATGATACCGATGATAGAAGAAGAGGTGGTAGATAAGCATCATTGGATAAGCAAGGAAGAATTTATCGACATGATAGCCATTTGTCAAAGTTGTCCAGGAGTTTTTGCCATAAACATCAGCATTTTCATAGGCTATAAGATAAAGAAATTCCCATGTGCACTGATTTCAAGTTTGGGTACTGCGCTACCCTCCTTCCTGATAATCCTCTTGATTGCAATATTCTTCCATCAGTTTGAAGACAACCATATTATTGCCGCCATATTTCGAGGTTTACGTCCTGCCGTTGTAGCACTGATAGCAATACCAGTATTCACCTTGGCACAGAAAGCAAAAATCACGCTCACCAACTGCTGGATACCAATTCTCACAGCCGTGCTGATAGCATTCTTAGGAGTTTCACCAGTGCTGATACTCCTTTCCGCAGTAGTTTTGGGAATCATGCGCCAAAGGCATAAATAATAAATAATTATTAATTTATCTCATGATGCTACTGCTTTACATAACATTATTTCTGACATTTTTTGAAATAGGTCTGTTTGGATTTGGTGGAGGCTACGGAATGCTGTCATTGATACAATCGCAAGTAGTCACCCATCACCAATGGATGACATCAGGACAGTTTGCCGACATTGTAGCAATATCGCAGATAACACCTGGTCCGATAGGAATCAATTCAGCAACCTATTGTGGCTATACTGCAATACAAAATGCAGGAGGCAGTGAACTGATGTGCATACTTGGCAGTGGGGTAGCAACATTTGCATTAGTGTTGCCGTCGTTCATACTAATGTTAACAATAGCAATGTTTTTCATGAAGTTCAAGGACAACGTCATTGTAAAAAACATATTCACAACCATTCGCCCTGTTGTTGTTGGACTGATAGCAGCAGCTTGCTTGATGCTTATGACCGAAGAAAATTTTTCCACACCTTCCAACCTCAAGGAATTCACATGCAGCATATTGCTGTTCGCTGCCACATTCATAGGAATCCGATATTTCAAAATCCCCACTATCCGCATGCTCATAATCTGTGCCATTGCAGGATTGATAATGTTTTCGTAATCCGTCATTTGCATTTCTTGACTATGCAGACAATGTTCCTGTCACCCCTACGCTCGTACTCCACCTTGTCCATAAGAACCTTCACCATCATAATGCCCAGACCTCCTATAGGTCGCTCTTCTGGAGGCAGGTCGAGATGAGAATCCGTCGGCTGCGTGGGGTCAAACGGCACACCGTCATCCTCAAAGGTGAACACCACTTCGCCGGCTTCATAATGGAAAGACACATAGAAACTATGAACTTCGTCCTGCGGGAACGCATACAACACTATGTTGCTCCCAATCTCGTCCATCGACACATCTATATCGTTTACGATTTCCTCCGGTATCGAGTACTGACAACACATATCCTTAACGAACTGGGACAGCAGAGGCAGTTGCTCGATCCTGTTCTCAAGAATTATGGTCGTTCCCTTGTATTCTGCCATAAGCATCGTGATGTCATCGCTCTGATGATATCCGTCAACATGACGGTGAAGTTTATTCATCATCGATGTCACCTTTTCGCAGACTGGTGCTGTTCCGTCTTTTTCAAATATCTTCCTTATGCTGCCGAGTGTGGCCTCCATTCCGAACAACTTCTGTTTCTTGTTCTCCGCCTCAGTCACTCCATCAGTATAGAGGAACAAGCTGTCACCGGGGTGCAAAGTGGTATGGTCGGCCTTAAACACGAAATCTTCTATGGCACCAACAACCAGATTCTGACTGCATGTGAGAAACTCTGGTATGTATCGGCCTTCACTCCTCCTAATAATTATGGGTGCATCGTGCCCAGCGTTACAATAATCCAAACGACCGTTCCGGAGGTTGAGTATGCCAATGAAGAAGGTGCAGAACATATTATCCGACTGCTGTGAGACCATGAGGTCGTTAAGCGAAGATACAAATTCCGATACGTTAACAATCTTCCTGCTACTACCGTGGAAATACGTCACAACTATTGACATGAACATCGCTGCCGGAATGCCTTTCCCTGACACGTCTCCGATGCAGAATATGAGTTTATCATCCTTCAATATGTAGTCGTACAGATCTCCTCCGACATCTTTTGCCGGATAGAGAAGACCGAATATATCCATATCGTTTCTTTCGGGGAATGCGGGTTGCTTCTTTGGGAGCATTCCCATCTGTAAGTCCTTGGCAACTTTCAAATCCGCCTCTATAGATGCCTTGCTTAGCAAAGCACCACGCATCTTCATATAGAGAAACGTGAAGCACAGTACCACTATCAGAAGACTCAATATTGAAATGACAGCAGTCTGAAACTCAAGTTCATTTACACCACTATAAGCTTCCTCCAATGGACACTCCACACAGACCGTCCATCCCGTACGCTTCACATTGATGAAATACAGGACATAATCCTCCCCCGCCTTTTTGCCAGTCACCATGCCGGAAACGGTGCCACTCCTGCACTTTTCAATCATGGAGTTCCAGAGCTCCGAACCATCATCCGCGGCACTTGTGAGTTGTTTAGATTCGTCTGGGTGGCTGATGAAACGGAAATCCTTGTCGAGGATTGTCACTATGTCTCTTTTCAGGGAAGTGATTTCCTGGCACTGTTGCCGCAATCTATCTGGATTGAAATCCAAAGCAAAGACTCCACAGACATCATCGTTTCCATCTATTAGTGGCAAACTGAAGCTCGAGACAATCTTGCCGCCGGCAGACTCATAGAATGAATTCCAATAAGTGTCGTGCCTCTCCTTCGCACACCTATACCAGTCCTTCTTCGAATAGTCAACATCAGTATCAAGTCGAAAGTGCTTCATTTCGCCGTCAATATTGGTGGCATAGAGAGCATAGCCATATTTCCCTTGAGAAGGAAAGTATTTTTGCTCTGGATCCAGACCGACTGCCACTCCGCAAATATCTGGATGAAGCAAGATTATGTTTTCTAAGGAAGTGAACAATTGCTCCTCGGAATAATATAATTCCTGAACAAAGAATGTCGCACCGTGCTTGTCTTTGGCCCAATTGACGGCATATGATATATTCTCGACACTCTGCAACTTCGAATCCACGTAATTGCCGACAGCCTCAATCTCGCTTGTTATACTTTTGTTTGCCTGATCCACAATCTTCGAACTAAGCAAGTCGAGCGAAACAAAGTAACCTATGACAAAAATGATTCCACAGACCAGCAGGAACAGCAGGGTGTGATTTGAGGAGAACCTTGAACCTGATGATTTAGCCATTACAAAACGCTACGCATTATTCGAATGTCATCATTGAAGTGAATCCAGATACCTGAAAGACTCTCATAACGGAAGGCGACACAGATTTCATTGTAATGCCGCCACCTTTGCCATGGCACTCCTTATAAAGAGTGAGAAGAAGCCTCAAACCTGCGGAAGAGATGAAGTTGAGGTCGGAACAGTCGAACAGGATTCTCTTGTCGGCATTTGCAATAAACTTGCTGATGTCAACCGACTGAGCCGCAACCGTATCCATACGACCGCTTAAAGTGCCGTAAACAACACCATTAATTTCCTTAAAGTTCAAAAAATTTGTTTCCATTATCTTTTCTTATTAGTTGTATTCAACTTTCGCATGTGCTCAAGTTTTAGGTTTTTAGGTTTTTAGGTCTTTAGGTTTTGAGGTTCAACCTTACAACCTTACAACCTCACAACCTTACAACCTTATTTTGAGGTTTTTGAGGTTTAGTTACCTTTGACTTAATGAGGGTAATCTCAACCTTATAACCTTAAAACCTTAAGACCTTATAACCTTAAGACCTTAAAACCTTATAACCTATCAAGTTGGAGGTTTTAGGTTTTTAGGTTTTTAGGTCTTTAGGTTTTGAGGTTCAACCTTACAACCTTACAACCTCACAACCTTACAACCTCACAACCTTACAACCTTATTTTGAGGTTTTTGAGGTTTAGTTACCTTTGACTTAATGAGGGTAATCTCAACCTTATAACCTTAAGACCTTAAAACCTTATAACCTATCAAGTTGGAGCTTGCGAAACTTGAATTAAGAGTCCACTTTAAAAAGTCGGACAGTTTATTGTTAATATTTGTTTATCACTCTCAAATAGTAGTCTGATTATTTGTTTATCTGGAATAAAAGTTGTATATTTGCAGGGTAAATCAAACAGTTAGATATGTTTCGTA
>JAZLKO010000070.1:0-30683 GCA_045597685.1 Prevotella sp. | reverse complement strand
TTTTACGAAACATATCTAACTGTTTGATTTACCCTGCAAATATACAACTTTTATTCCAGATAAACAAATAATCAGACTACTATTTGAGAGTGATAAACAAATATTAACAATAAACTGTCCGACTTTTTAAAGTGGACTCATGAATAGAGAATTTAAAGTGCTTCGGGCTGGGGCGAGGTGGCAGGATTTGCGGCTTTATAAGAAGTCGGATGCGCTCTACCAGTTTACCGTAGTCTTTTGCCGTAGGTTTCTGCCAACGTATGGTGACCGTACTGTTGACCAGATGATACAGGCAGCACGCTCTGGAAAGCAGAATATCGTGGAGGGCTCAGAGGATGGAAAGACCTCTACCGAGATGGAGCTGAAACTGATAAATGTAGCTCGCGCCAGCATCAGCGAACTGCGTGAAGACTATAAGGACTTTATCACTTCTCATAACCTGCCTGTATGGGAAGCCAGTCATCCTCGTTTTCAAGGATTGCAAGAATTTACCAAGCAACACAACGAATGGGATGATTACGAGAAACCTGCCGAAACATGGACTCAGGAAGAAATGGCAAACATAGGCCTAACACTATGCTACCAGATGGACACAATGATAAACCGCTATCTCAACAAGTTAGAAAAGATTTTTGTGGAAGAAGGAGGCATAAAAGAACGTATGTATAAAGCGCGTACAGGCTACCGTACAGAGCAAGACGAAGAACTGAAACGGCTGAAAGAAGAAAACACAGATTTGCGCCAGCAACTATCTTCACAGCAAGCCGCTTACCAAGACCTGAAGCAAAGAGCCCTAACCGCCTACAACAAACAAAAACAAAGAATCGAAGAATTAGAAAAGATAATAGAGGGCTATAGATTGCCATAGATTGCTATAGATAACTATAGAGAGCTATAGAAACCTATAGAAACTATAGAGAACTATAGAAAACTATCGAAAACTATAGAAAAAACTAAAAAAAAAGATGATCAACGAAAATTATAAAATCCTTGCTGAAAATAATGCTTCTACCGTTATTGCTCACTATGAGCGTACTGCTATGGTGGAAGAGACCGGCTATCAGACCGAAGCCGACTTGGAGCGCTCGCTTATTGAGCAGCTTCAGCGACAGGGCTATGAATACGCCCAGATACACAACGAGGGCGAACTCATCAGCAACCTACGTGTGAAGATAGAAGAGCTGAACAACTACCGCTTCACCGACAACGAGTGGGACCGCTTCTTCAAAACGGAAATAGCCTCCGAGGGCAAGGGCATCATAGACAAGACGAGGACCATCCAAACCGACTTCGTGAAAACCCTGAAATGCGACAATGGCGAGGAAAGGAACATTTACCTGATAAAGAAAGACGACATCCATGCCAACCGCACACAGGTAATCAACCAATACGAGGTGTGGAACGGCATGCGTCCGAATCGTTATGATGTCAGCATTCTTGTAAACGGTTTGCCGTTGGTTCACATAGAGTTGAAAAAACGTGGCGTAAGCATCAAGGAGGCTTTCAACCAGATAAACCGCTACGGAAGAGAATCGTTCTGGGCAGGCAACGGATTGTTTGAGTATGTACAAATCTTTGTGGTGAGCAATGGCACACAAACAAAATACTACAGCAACACCACCAGAGACAGCCACATAAACGAGATAAAGAAGGGAGGAAACAAGAACAAGCCCAAGACAAGCAACTCGTTTGAGTTCACCAGCTATTGGGCAGATGCAAGCAATCAGGTGCTCAATGACTTGGTTGACTTCACCGCCACGTTCTTCTCTCGCCACACGCTGCTCAACGTGCTCACCCGCTTCTGTGTGCTGACTGAGCAAGACCTACTATTAGTGATGCGCCCTTACCAGATAGCCGCCGCCGAAGCATTGCTGAACCAGATAGAGCGTGCCCACAATATGAAGAGGCAAGGCACGATAGACGCCTGCGGATACGTATGGCACACCACAGGTTCGGGCAAGACGCTGACCTCGTTCAAGGCAGCACAGTTGGCTACAAAGTATGACTTTGTGGATAAAGTGGTGTTTGTTGTTGACCGCAAAGACCTTGACTATCAGACAATGAAGGAGTATGACCGATTCCAGAAAGGTGCTGCCAACGGCAACACATCGACCAAGATACTGGAAAGTCAGTTGAATAACCCAAAGTGCAGAATTGTGATAACCACAATACAGAAACTCACATCGCTAATAAAGAGATTCCCTACGCACGAGATTTTCAGCAAGAATGTGGTGATGGTGTTCGACGAATGCCACCGTTCGCAGTTTGGCAACATGCACGCCGCCATCGTGAAGAAGTTCAGGAAATACTTCATCTTCGGCTTTACAGGCACGCCCATCTTCGCCGAGAACGTGTCAGGCAACCACGGAAGCCTCAGGACCACGGACGATGTCTTTGGCAGAAGGCTCCACACCTACACCATCGTAGATGCCATCCGCGACCACAACGTACTCCCATTCCGTGTGACCTACGTCAGCACCATGAAGAGCAAGAAGAGCATCGAGAATGCCAAGGTTTGGGATATTGAGCGCGAGAAGGCCCTGATGTCGGCACGACGCATAAGCAATGTGACAAGCTACATACTGGAACACTACGCACAGCAGACGAAGCAGGCAAGCTCCTACATATTCAAGCAACTGAACGACGTGGCCGACGTGGTGAAGCACTACGGCGACAAGGACTACGAGGAAGCCAGGAAGAAGGCAAAGCTCAGCGGCTTCAACTCCATGCTTGCCGTTCAGAGCATAGAAGCAGCCAAACTGTACTACAATGAGTTTCAGAAACAAATGGCAGAATTGCCAGAAAACAAGAAACTGAAAATAGCCACAATCTTCTCCTACGGAGTGAATGACGAAGCAGGCGAGGAAATCGAAGACGAGGATTCAGACAGCACCGAGGGCATGGATGAAAGTAGCCGCGACTTCTTAGAGCATGCCATCGCGGATTATAATCGAATATTCTCGACCAACTACGACACGACTGCCGACAAATTCCCTAACTATTATAAAGACGTGTCGCTCCGCATGAAGAACCGCGAGATTGACATACTGATTGTCGTGAACATGTTCCTTACAGGATTCGATGCCACAACCCTTAACACTCTGTGGGTGGATAAGAATTTGCGTTATCATGGACTTTTGCAGTCTTACAGCCGCACAAACCGCATTCTGAACTCTTTGAAGAATGCTGGAAACATTGTATGCTTCCGCAATCTTGAAGACCAGACAAACAAGGCTCTGTCGCTCTTCGGTGACACCGATGCTAAGGGTACGGCAATACTCCGTCCGTTCGAGGACTATTTCAATGGCTATACAGATGAGAAAGGTAAGCACGTCAAGGGCTATGTGGAGTTTGTGGAGGAATTGAAGGCGCTGGTTATTCCTGGCACCATCCCTGTGGGAGAACAAAAGGAGCGCGACTTCATCAAATTGTTTGGCATGGTGCTACGCTACATCAATCTACTGAGCTGCTTTGACCAGTTCGCAGAACTCAATCCGCTTACTGCAAGAGAGATACAAGACTACACAAGCGTTTACATTGATTTGTATGAATACTACCGCACCCAACACGGAGGGAACAAGACCAATGTGAACGACGACATTGAGTTTGAAATGGAACTCGTAAAGCAGGTGGAAGTCAACATTGATTACATCCTCTATTTAGTGAAGCAGTATCATGACAGCCATTGCAAGGATAATGAGATTCACATCCGCATTGTCAAGTCAATAGAGTCGAGTGCCGACTTGCGCGACAAGAAGGAACTTATTGAACGCTTCATAGAAAGCATGACCGCCTCGGGCGATGTCTATGAGCAGTGGCAGGCATACCTCAATGAGCAAAAGATGGCAGAATTTGCAAAGCTCGTTGCAGAAGAACACTTGAAGGACGATAAGGCTGTGGAGTTCATTGAAATGGCATTCACTCGTGGCTACGTCCCTGAAGGAGGTCTGGAACTTAACAACATTATGCCTCCTATAAACCCATTCGACCCGAATGCAAACCGTCAAGGCAAAGTAGAGCATGTTCTTGACCGCCTAAAAGCATTCTTTACAAAATTCTATGGATTTGCCAATGGTAAGTTTAGCGAATAAAAAACCGCAGAACCGTAATTATAACCATTTTTGAAATTTGCTATTAATCAGCGATTATTTTTACTTTTGTCTGGAAGGGATGAGGGGATTGTGCAATAAATAATAATTTATTGAGTTATTGTTGTAGATGTTGAGAATATTGAAAAATTTTTGCTTGAGGCTGGTGCTTATTCTGTGCATAGTCGAAGGGATTGTGGCATGTTCTACAGAGAAGAATACGTCGATGTCGCGTTGGTGGCAGTCGTTTAATTCAAAATACAATGCTTTCTATAATGGACAACTGGCTTATATCGATGGTTGCTTAGAGAAGGAAAAAGGTAATGCTGATAATTATACTGAAGTGATTCCTCTCTATACTATCGGCAACAAGAATAGCCAGACTATCGGCAGCAGTAATTTTGACCGCGCAATAGAGAAGTGCGAAAAGATTATCAAACTTCACAGCATTAAGAAACGTCCGGCATGGACTAAAAACAGGAAAAAGACCGATAAGGACATTGAATGGCTAAACCGCAGGGAATACAATCCTTTTATGTGGAAGGCATGGTATATGATGGCGCGTTCACAGTTTATGAAGGGTGATTTTGAGGCTGCTGCCGCTACTTTTAACTACATGGCACACATGTATGAGACACAACCTAAAATCAGTGGTATGGCTAAGGCCTGGCTTGCTCGTTGTTATACTGAATACGACTGGCATTATGAAGCTGAGGACGTGATACGCGACATGCATCGCGACAGCATTCATCCGCGTGTGCAGAAGGAACTGGACGGTACGATGGCTGATTTCTATCTGAAACAGGGACAGTATAAGGAAGCTATTCCGTATCTTCAGAGGACAATAAAGCATGAAAAGCGCAACAAACAGAAAGCAAGGGAATGGTTTCTGATGGGACAGATAAAATCGGCTATTGGCGATGATGCCGGTGCTTATAAGGCTTTCAGCAGATGCGTACGCCTGAACCCTCCTTACCAATTGGCTTTCAATGCCCGCATAGCTCAGACAGAGGTCATTGCCAAAGACTTGAAAAAGGCAAAGAGCATGATAAGCAAACTGAGACGCATGGCACGTAATGATAATAATAAGGATTATCTGGATCAAGTGTATTATGCTATAGGAAATATCTATCTGGCTCAAAACGATACGGTAAAGGCTATTGAGGCATACGAGAAGGGAGTAGAAAAAGCCACACGTTCTGGAGTAGAAAAAGGTGTGCTGTTACTGAAATTGGGCAACGTATATTGGGTGAAGGAAAAATATACTGATGCTCAACGCTGCTATGGTCAGGCAATCGGACTTCTTGACAAGGAGCGACCTGACTATAAAGAACTGGATGAAAGGAGCAAGGTGCTGGATGAATTGGTACCGCATACCGAAGCGGTGCATTTGCAAGACTCGTTGCAGATATTGGCGAAAATGGATTCTACCGAACTTCTGAAGGTCATCGACAGGGTTATCGAAGACCTTAAAAAGAAGGAGAAGGAAGAAGCAAAGAAGGCTCAGGAGGCTGCGGTGGAACAAACCTTGCAGAAAGAGCAATCTAAAGGAAACCCAAATGCCCGCAATCAGGATGTGAAACAGACTCCTACCGTGGGCAACGGACAATGGTATTTTTATAATCAGCAGGCTGTGATGCAAGGAAAGAATACTTTCCAGCGCACATGGGGCAAGCGTGAAAACAAAGATAACTGGCGAAGAAGCAATGTTACCAATGTAGCCTCTGCCCTACTCGATGACAACACCTCTTCAACAGACTCTCTGCTAACTGACAGCATAGTTACGGATTCCATTGCTCCTGCTGTGGATTCGCTCGCCTTGCAGAAACAGACAGAAGCAGACAGTCTGGCACAAGACCCACACAATCGTGAATATTATCTGGCTCAGATTCCATTTACCGAAGAGCAGGTTGCTGCCAGCAATCTGATAATCATGGACGGACTTTATAATTCAGGCGTGATATTCAAAGACAAGCTGAACAATCTGCCTTTGAGCAAGAAAAGCCTGAAGCGTGTGGAAGACCAATACCCCGATTATGAAGGGAAGGCAGACCTTTATTATCATTTGTTCCTGCTCTATTCGCGATTGGAAATGCCTGATACTGCCGCTACATACGTGAATAAACTCAAAGAGCAGTTTCCTGACAATGAATGGACTTTGATTTTGTCAGATCCTTACTTTGTGGAAAATCAGAAATTCGGTCAGCATATAGAGGATTCCCTTTATGCTGCCACCTACGATGCTTTCAAGGAGAATCATGATGATATTGTAAAGGTGAACAGCGAGCTCTCGGAACAGCGATTCCCACAGGGCGAAAACAGGGCAAAGTTCCTCTTTATTGACGGTCTGCGCAAACTGAATGCAGGCGACCAGCAAGGCTGTGTGGATAATATGAAGACTGTAGTAGAGAAATTCCCACAGAGCGAAGTTTCAGCAATTGCAGGAAGCATTGTGAATGGAGTGAACGAAGGACGCAAGTTGCATGGTGGTGCTTTCGATACTGGCAGCATTTGGGAACGGCGTACTGCCATTACCGAACAAGAAGATAGTGCTGCCGTGCGTCAGGCTCTGTCGGATGAACGATATGCAAAGTTTGTCTTCATGATTGCCTACCCTCAGGACAGCATCAATGAGAACCAGTTGCTTTACGACTTGGCAAAATTTAATTTCACCAACTATCTGGTGAGAAGTTTCGATATTCAGGTGGAGCACGATAATGGCATAGGAAAGATGATGGTTGCAGGCTTCCTCAGTTACGATGAAGCATGGCAGTATTCGCATCAGCTGACCAATTCCAAGGATATGAGCAACAAACTTAAAGGTACGAGAATCGTGCTGATAAGCGAAGAGAATCTGCTGTTGTTGGGCTCACATTTCAGTTTCAATGACTATGAAGAATTCTACAAGCAGCACTTTGCACCATTGGAGATTGACGATGCTGATCTGCTGCAACAGCCAGAGGAGGTGAAATATGACGATGGTTCCACTTTGGAATCTCAGGATGAACTCAACTCACCAACCGACGAAAACGATGCCAGCGATACAGCCGATGACTGGGAAGAATGGTTTTAGGAGATAACTGGTTGTCGGTTGTGGGTTGTTGGTTGTCGGTAATAGGTTAATCCACTTCGTGGCTTTAGTTTTTTAAAATTTTAAATCGTGCGAATTTGAGCAGGAGTTGCTTTGTGCCGAGATTACGGAATTCTACTGTAGCTTTGGTGTTTTCGCCAAGTCCCTCTACCCTAATCACGGTGCCAATACCAAAACGCTCGTGCTCTATTATCGTACCTGGCTGAAGATAATTAGGGGTCTCTGAATTTCGAGGTTTCGGAATTTCGGGTTCTCGGGAGTTCCTAACTTCCTGGCTCCCTAATTTCCTAAACCCCTGAATTCTTGGATCCATAAATCCTTTATTTTTTGAATCCCTAAATCTCTGAGTTCCTAAATCCCTAATTCTTTGAGTTACTGAGTTCCAATGTTGCTTTGTGCCATCCGAGATGTATTTTGGGTCGATATCACGAAGAAAGCGGCTTGGGACGTCGATTTCGAGTTTTCCGAACCTCCACCTGTTTTGTGCGTTTGTGATTATGCAATGATTTTTAGCTCTTGTAATTGCCACATAGAACAGGCGACGTTCTTCTTCGAGAGCTTTCAGAGAGTAAAGGGATTGTGGTGAAGGGAAAATATTTTCTTCCACTCCAACAATGAATACCACTGGAAATTCCAGACCTTTAGCACTATGGATAGTCATAAGATGGACTTTAGGCACGTCGGCATCTTTATTGTTGTCAAGGTCGGTTATGAGAGATACTTCCTGAAGATAGTCGGTGAGCGATGTGGCATTGCCTTCTTCGCGGTGTGTGGCTACGAAATCCTGAATACTGGAAAGAAGTTCCTCAAGATTTTCCTGACGTGACACATCTTCTACGTCGTCGCTGCCGTAAATATCATCTTTTATTCCGCTGTTGATGATTATCTGCCTGGCGATTTCGTAGGCATCGCTGTTTTGGGATGCTTCTGTGAAACTGGAAATCATCTGGCAGAAGGCTTTAAGTTTGCTAATGACGGAACTGCTGACTTCGAGCGGATAGGCTTGCGGATTGGAAGCCACATCCCACAGGCTGACAGCATATTGATTGGCTGTCGTAATGATTTTTCCTATTGTGGTGTCACCAATACCGCGTGCTGGATAGTTGATTATGCGCTTGAAAGCTTCTTCATCAGCTGTGTTAGCTATAAGTCTGAAGTATGACAACACGTCCTTTATTTCCTTTCGGGAATAGAAACTCAGACCACCATAAACGCGGTAAGGTATCATCTCTTTGCGCATGGCTTCTTCAAAGGCACGGCTTTGTGCATTGGTGCGGTAGAGTACAGCAAAATCACTATAATTATATCCTTTTGTGCGTCTAAGTTGCTGAATATCTTTGCAGACGATTACTGCTTCTTCACTGTCACTATAGGCATTCTTCAAGATTAGTGTCTCGCCTTCCTGATTTTCGCTATAGACATTTTTCTCTATCTGGTGTTCGTTGTGTTTTATCAGCGAACTTGATGCTGCTACTATGCGCTTTGTGCTTCGATAGTTGCGTTCTAATTTGAATGTAAGAGCGTTAGGATAAGTCTTTGTAAAACCAAGGATATTGTCAATGTTTGCTCCACGGAAAGAGTAAATACTCTGAGCATCATCGCCGACAACACAGACATTTTGTTTCTTTTCGGTGAGTTGAACAACTATCTTGTGTTGTGCATAGTTGGTGTCCTGATACTCATCAACAAGCACGAAGTCGAATTTTTCTACCCAGTAACTACAAATGTCTGGATTATTGTGGAAAAGGTAGTAGGTGTTTAGCAACAAATCATCGAAATCCATGGCATTTGCTATCCTGCAACGATTGCAATAGGTAGTATAAATATTGTGGAGTTCTGGCATTTTAGCGCTTTCATCCCGTGTGCGGACATAACGGTCAGAAGCATACTGTTCAGGGAGAATGAGTTTGTTTTTGGCTTCAGAGATGCGCCCCATCACAGAATTTGGCTTATAGACTTTTTCATCAAGTCCTTTTTCCTTGATGATACGTTTCAGGAGTGACTTTGAGTCGGACTCATCATAAATTGTGAAATTCGGAAGATAACCCATGAGATTGCCGTCGATTCGGAGCACTCGTGCGAAGATACTATGAAAGGTTCCCATCCACAGTTGTGATGCCAGTTGTTCGCCAACAAGACTGCCTATTCTTGTACGCATCTCGCGTGCTGCCTTATTAGTAAAGGTGAGTGCGAGTATGTTTCGAGGGTTGTAACCTTGTTCAAGCAGATAGGCTATTTTATAGGTGAGCACACGGGTTTTCCCAGACCCTGCACCAGCAATGACGAGTGATGGTCCGTTGCAATATTTTACAGCTTTGAGTTGGCTTTCGTTAAGTTCTTCTTGTAGATTCATTACGATATGGTTTTTGTGGTTGTCGGGCAACCAACTAATTATTTTCTGTTTGTGCGGCGGATGAAATTGAAACCGAAATAGAGATTAAAATCTCCAAAAATGTTGAGAGTTGAAAAATGTTCTTTCCGATATGTATAAGTATGAAATATTGCACTTGCGCCTGCAAACCATCTGCCATTGTTCCAAAGCACAGCCAGACGTGCTATGCCGTCAACATTAATATCGTCGAGACTGAAGAATGTTTTTTCATACCACTTTTTTTTATTTGCATTTTCGTATTCTCCTGTTGCTTTATCGATTGCCAAAGCTGCTGACAATGTGGCATTGGCAAGAAAATTCTTGGCAAACACCCAATTATAGGAGTAACCGAAAGAAAAATTCAAGTCGTTGTATTTTACTCCGTTTATATGCTGGTTGCTGTCGAGCAAAAGTGGGTCATAGCCATGCTGGATGAGCAAGGTGTCCATCTTTTGATGATTGAAGTCGAGAGAGTGATGAGTGTATCCCAATCCTGCAAGGAAAGAGCCGCAACTTCGTTTTTGCTGAGTGCTTTGACTGTATGCGGCAGGATAGGAAAAATGTTTGTGATTGAAAACGTAATAGAGATTGAAACCACTTGTACCTATTCCGATACCATCGAAATTCATGTTGCGCAGGTCGTCGGTATTGACATTATGACCAACATCGATTGATTTGATACGGTAATAGTTTCCTGTATTGCGGAAGAATACATCGAGCCCAAAGAGTGATGTATAGATGCTGGCTTTGAAGTCCTTACGCATGTTGCGTTCGTCGCTCATTCGTCCAAAATTGACATCAAGCGCATAACCGAGAAAGAGCCATCGCCAACCAAAATACGGACCGATACGCGGATTCAAGTCGGGTCCTAAAGTTACAGTCATATTTTTATCTATCTTGATGCGATAGCGTTCCATTGACTGTGTGCCTTGCACCATTGCTGCAAAGTTGTAATGATTAGGTTCTATGTAAGCGGTGTCGTAATCATTGAATGCTTCGACAAAATCGTTTGCGACGTTAAGTGCTTTCTTGAAAAAATTTTCGCTGAAAGCAGTTGATGTCTGCAAGAAAAATAATGCAGTAACAAATACCTTTGCTATATTCATCTGCCAGTCAGAACTTTTTTAATATCTTATCAAGCACCCAGTTTGTAGGTGTTGCAGTGATGCTGTTGCAGTCGCAGATTCCATTTCCTTGCAGATGTCTTACAACACTCTCGATAAGAGGCAGTTGAACATGGGCAGGATTAGGTATTTCGAAATGTTCTACACCAGTTATGGTATGCAGAGTTATTGGATCGTAATTAAATACAGAAAAATACACTGAGCCTTTGTCACCGATTATTCCTATCCTGTCTTCACGTGCAGAATCATCAGCCACAAAGCACCATGAGCCACTGCCAACGAGTCCGCTTTCGAACTGATAACATGCGCTCACCGTATCTTCGGCTGCATAAAGGTGGGCACGATTGGTTGCCACTCCTTCTGCATCAAGTATAACTCCAAAGAAATATTGCAGTAAGTCGAACTGATGTGGGGCTAAATCATAGAAATATCCTCCTCCAGCAATGTCGGGCTGCAGTCGCCACGGCAGATCTTTGCTATTATAGTCTAATTCTCGTGGCGGCACGGCAAAACGTATGCTCACACTTACTGGAGTGCCGATTGTACCTGCGTCGATAATCTCTTTCACTTTAAGAAAATATGGTAGGCAACGACGATAATATGCCACAAAACATGGTATGCCAGTTTCATGGGAAACACGGTTAATTCTGGCACAGTCAGAATATGATGCTGCCAATGGTTTTTCCACATACACGGGTTTGCCGGCATTCATTGCCATAATTGCAAATGTGGCATGTGATGAAGGTGGAGTTGCAATATACACAGCGTTGACATTGGGATCGTCGATAAGTTCCTGAGCATCGGTATAATAACGTTTTATGTTATGACGTTCAGCATAAGAACGAGCTTTTGCCTCATCGCGACTCATTACAGCAATAATATCGGAACCGTCAACAAGGCGGAATGCAGGACCGCTTTTCTTTTCGGTCACTTCTCCGCAGCCTATGAATCCCCACTTAATTTCCGTCATCTTTTCCTATTACATTTTGTTGTGTAATGCTGATTCAATTATTTCATGACTTCTGTTGATAACAGTCTGCATGTCAGTGTCGTGACTAAAAGCGATTGGCTCATGGATGGTAAGTGTCAGCGGATGACGATGAACGAAACTCAGCCCTTTTGTTGATGGTAGAATATTGAAGGAACCATTGATGGTCATTGGCACAATCGGCAACTGCAGGGTTTCTGCAAACACGAATGCTCCTTTCTTGAAAACTCCCATTCTACCAGTCTTTGTGCGAGTGCCTTCAGGAAATACACATACTGACATTCCGCTGCGAAGAATATTACGGGCAGTATCGTAGGTTTGTTTTGCACTTTCTTTTTTCCCGCGCTGAACAAAAATATGGTTTGCCTTACGGCATGCCTTTCCTACAAGTGGTATTTTTTCCAGTTCGGCTTTCATCAGCCATTTGAAATTGCGACCGAGATAGCCATAAATAAGCCAGATATCAAAAGCACCCTGATGATTACTTATAAAGATGTAGGACTGTTTCGGGTCGAGTTTTTCTATGCCTTCAACTCTGACTGGTATGAACAGAACTTGGCAAATGAAACGTGACCAGTTGCGTGGAGGAATGAAACTCCAGAAATCGCCGTTTCCGATTGTGCAGCCAATAATCGTTGATATTGCTGTTGCTGCAGTTGCAAGTATTATCAATGGCAAACAAAAAACCAACTGATAGATACAATAAAATATTCTTATCATATTGAAAAATATCCCCGACTGTTAATCGGGGATTCAAATAATGTTTTTATAACGAAAATGTTTAATTCTGACTACCTCCGACAATATCGAGCAGTTCACTTGTAATAGCCTGCTGACGGGATTTATTGTATTGCAGGTTGAGTTCGCGAAGCAACTCATCGGCATTGTCTGTTGCAGTCTGCATAGCTATCATTCGTGCAGCATGCTCACAAGCATTGCTGTCGAGGAAGGCTGTGTACATCTTCAAATCAAGAGCCAATGGAATAAGCTTATTTAGCACTTCATCAACACTTGGTTCAACAATGAAATCAACGTTAGGAAGCATTGTTGGCTGATAGTCATCGTTTAACTTTTCTGCTTCTGCACCTTGTTCCCTGAGATATTCCATCGCTGCATGAGTGGCATCCATGCGTGTCAAGTCGCGCTGACGCCGATTGAGCACATCGTCGGTAACATCGATAGGCAGATATTGCTCACGAGTTATGATTAGCGAGGCTGTGCTGCGAAAATGATGATAAAGAAGTTCCACCTTGTCTATCTTGTGAGATGCAAAATCTTCCATCAGTTGTCGTGCAATCTGTCCGCATCCTTGTGGATTAGGCTTTTCACAGAGTTTGTTGTATTCGCCTTGTGGAGTGAACCCAAGTTTTTTCACCTTGTCATAAACCTTACGACCGATTGGATAGATGAGAATATTCTCACGCCCAACTTTTTCGCTGTATTCTGCAATTACTTGCTGAAGGAGTCGGATTATGTTTGCATTAAAACCTCCACACATACTGCTGTTTGACGTTAAGACAACAATGGCAACCTTCTTAATCTCCTTGTGTTCAAGTTCATATTCGGAAGTCAGGTCTTCCGCTGCAAGGAATGTCTTAAGAATATGATCGAGTTCTGTTTCGTAGGGAAGCATGTTCTCTATCATCTGTTGTGCATGGTGGAGTTTCGACGACGCAACCATCTTCATAGCACTCGTTATTTTGCGAGTGCTGTTAACCGATGCTATTCTTGTTTTTATTTCCTTTAATGAAGGCATTTAACTATAATTCGGTTGATTGTTTCTATATTACTTACTCTTTGTATTGTCCAGCAACACCAGCCATAACTTCTTCGATAATCTTTGTCACGTTATCGTCAATCTTACCGCTGGCAAGCACATCAATAACATCGTTTTGATGTTGTAAACGTAGTTGGTCAAGGAATGTTTTTTCGCATTCCCGCACTGATGTGACAGGAACATCGCGCATAAGACCATGCGTTCCACAATACAATATTGCAATCTGTTCACCTACAGGCTGCGGAGAATACTGAGGCTGAATGAGAAGCTGATTGTTCTTACGTCCTCTGTCGAGTGTCATTGCCGTCACAGGATCCATATCACTTGAGAACTTTGAGAACGACTCAAGTTCGCGATACTGTGCCATATCAATCTTCAGTGTACCTGCAACCTTCTTCATTGATTTTACCTGAGCACTACCACCAACACGGCTCACTGAGATACCAACGTTGATTGCTGGACGGAAGCCTTGGTTGAAGAGGTTAGACTCAAGATAAATCTGCCCATCGGTAATTGAGATTACATTTGTCGGTATGTAAGCAGATACGTCGCCAGCCTGTGTCTCGATGATTGGAAGTGCCGTAAGTGAGCCACCGCCCTTTACCTTACCCTTCATGCATTCTGGGAGGTCGTTCATCTGCTCTGCCACTTCCTGCTGGTCGTTGATACGTGCTGCACGCTCCAAAAGACGAGAGTGGAGATAGAACACGTCGCCAGGATAAGCCTCGCGTCCAGAAGGACGACGGAGAATCAATGATACTTCACGATAGGCTACAGCCTGCTTTGAAAGGTCGTCATAGACAACTAATGCAGAATGACCTCTGTCGCGGAAATATTCTCCGATTGCAGCACCAGCAAACGGTGCATAATACTGCATTGCAGCAGGGTCGGCAGCAGTTGCTGATACTATGATGGAATAAGGAAGTGCTCCATGCTCCTTCAAAGTCTGAACGAGTGCTGCCACTGTACTTGCTTTCTGACCGATTGCAACATAGATACAATATACTGGTTTTCCTGCTTCGTAATTGCCTTTCTGATTGATGATTGTATCAACAGCAATAGCAGTCTTACCTGTCTGACGGTCACCGATGATGAGCTCACGCTGCCCACGTCCGATAGGTATCATTGAATCGACTGCCTTCAAACCTGTTTGAAGCGGCTCTTTCACTGGCTGACGATAGATTACGCCAGGTGCCTTGCGGTCGAGTGGCATCTCGTAGGAGTCTGTGAGGTCTATCTCACCTATACCATCGATAGCTTGTCCGAGTGGGTTTATCACACGCCCGAGCATATTATCATTGACACGGATTGAAGCGATGCGCTTTGTGCGTTTCACTGACATTCCTTCTTTTATTTCTTCTGAAGAACCAAGAAGCACACAACCTACATTATCTTCCTCAAGGTTCATCACAATAGCCATTGTGCCGTTTTCAAACTGTAGCAATTCGTTAGCCTCCGCGTGTTGCAGACCATAAATTCGTGCCACACCATCGCTGACGGTAAGCACTGTTCCGACTTCGTCAAACTGCTGGCTGTTGCTCATGCCATGTAATTGCTGAAGAAGGACTTCCGACACTTCGCTTGCTTTAATTTTATCGCTCATAATTATTCAATAATCGTTTTATTTTAACTGTGATGAGATTGTACGCAATGCATTCTGCACACTTGAATCCATCCTATAGGTATCATATTCAAGTATGAAACCTCCAATAATTTCTGGATTCACAACAGTCTCAAATTCCACAGTTCCGTTAGTCTTACCTTCCACCATCTGTTTCATTTTTGTTTCTGTCTGTTGTGAAACAGGTGTAGCTGTAGTGAGTTTTCCGCTGATGATATTCTTGTGCTTTCTGTAAAGCGTAATGTATGAATTTGCCATGAATATCAGGTGATTAACCCTTTCTTTGCTGAGCACGAGAGTGACAAACTTCTTCGACAATTCGCTTGGATTACCACCCATAGCTGTATCAATGAGTTGTGACTTTTCTTCCCTCTGCATCATAGGGTTTGCTATTGCTGTTGACAACTGTGGCACACTGGCAAATGACTTTGACAATGTGAGCATGTCATCATAGACAGCAGTTTCCACCTTCTGTTCAAGACTGCATTTCAGCAGAGCTCTTGCATATCTAACTGAGATTAGTCCTAAATCCATAATTACTTATTTGCAGTAACTTCATCCAGCATACGGTCAATCAGTTCCATCTGCTTCTGCTCGTCACCAAGGTTCTGACGCAATACTTTCTCTGCTATCTGAATGCTAAGTGTTGCCACTTGACCGCGAATTTCGCGGATGGCATTCTGCTTCTCTGCTTCTATTGCGGCCTTAGCCTCATTAAGAATACGTGCGCCTTCCTCTTTTGCCTTTGACTGAGCTTGCTCTACAATAGCATTGCGTGTGGCATTGGCTTCTTTCAGTATCTTTGCCTGTTGCTCACGTGTCTGCTGAAGGATGGATTCACTTTCTGCTTGTATGTTGGCCAACTTTTCATTTGCTTCCTGTGCCTTCCTGAGACTTTCATCGATGAATGCTTTTCTTTCCTTCACCATTTTGGTAATTACAGGGAAGCCATACTTCCAAAGTATAAAAAGCACTACGAGGAAGACGATGGTCATCCAGAATAGTAAGCCAAAATCGGGTGTTATTAGTGACATTTGCTACTAATGTTTAATTCTGGAAATGTTCGTCTGACCGAATGATTAAACAAACAGTGCGAGGATTGAGATAATGAGTGCGAAGAATGTTGCACCTTCAACGAGGGCTGCTGCTACAATCATTGAAGACTGGAGCTTTCCTTGAATTTCTGGCTGGCGTGCCATAGCGTCCATTGCCTGACCGCCAATCTTACCGATACCTATACCTGCACCGATTACTGCAAGTCCACCACCAATTGTTGCACCTAACTTTGCAAGTGCTTCTGCTGCTAATAAAATTGATAACATAATTCTGTAATTTTTAAATTGTTGATTAATATTTTTAATATTTGATGTTCCTAATATTTTTAATGTGTATTTGTTTGATAAGCATCCTCACTCCGCTTTTGCATGACTCATCTGGATGTAGATTGAGCTCAGTAGTGTGAATACCATTGCCTGAATGTAGCAGACAAGAAGTTCAAGAAGCATCATGAAGACGCTCATTGCCACGCTGACTGGAGTAATAACTCCACCAAGTGTATTGCCAAGAGCACCGCCTACGGCAAACATAATGAAAATCATACAAGTCAGAGATATTGCAATGGCATGACCTGCGAGCATGTTTGCAAAGAGTCGAACAGTAAGCACGATAGGTTTGATAAACACGCCAAACAGTTCTATCACAGGCATCAAAGGCACAGGGCATTTCAGCCAAGTTGGCACTTCTGGCCAAAATATTTCTTTCCAATAGTGTCCGTTGCCTGTCACGTTTGTCAGTATGAATGTGAACAATGCCAAAACCAATGTCACAGAAATATTACCTGTAATGTTTCCTCCACCTGGAGGGAATGGCATAATGCCCATAAGGTTTGCAAAGAAGATGAAGAAGAAACACGTCAGCAGGTACGGTGCATACTTGTCGGCTTTCTCTCCAAGGACAGATTTTACAAGATCGTTATAGATTGACATGATAAACATGTGCATCAGTCCTGTAAAACCTTGCGGTGCAGGGTCGCTGACTTTATGTTTCCTGCACCAGCGTGCAGGTATCAGTATGCAGAGCAGCAGAAGTATTGCATCAATGAAAAGCACACAGACTTGTTTTGTTATCGAAATATCAAAGCAAACTGGCTTGTACTCTGTACCAACCTTCTCTACTATCTTGCCTTTCTCGTCCTCTGCCCCTTGAATGTAAAAACCGTCAGGACCTTCACGCAAAAGATTTGCGTCTGGTTCGTGGGCAAACTGCGAACTGCACATAACGTGAAATCCACTTGTCTGACTGTAAAATATCATCGGCAAATGCAGTATCACAGGTTTTCCATCTATGTCGGTGACGTGCCATTGGTACGAGTCCTGTACATGCCCGAAAAGCACTTCTTTCAAGCTAAAGCCACCTTCTTTCTCCGCTGCATTAGCAACACTTGGAGCTGTAAAGGTTATAGCCATAGCGACCAATAGTATTATATTTCTAAGAGATTTCATTCTCAGTTTTATCTTTATTGATTTTATTATCGACTTTCCTTGAGCAGATATAGAAGTATAATGTGTCTGTAATTAGAAGTATAAAATAGACTGCCGCAAAGAATATCGTAAAAACCTTGACAATTTCTTTATCTTCTTTAATAAGGTATATTGCAATGGCAAATATCGCCACCGACACCAGCAGCCTCACCGTTGTAGTGAGCATGCGCACTTTTGCGAGTGTTGCAGCACTTTTCCCTTTGGCTTTCTTCCATAGAATCATGCCTACGATTGTAAGCGCTATCTGCACTACAATGGTTATAATTATCAGTGTCGTCAGCATTGCTTCATTGCCTTATGCCTTTTCTACACAAAGGCTTACTTCATTGTGTTCGACTTCGACAAAGCCACCAGCCACTGCCATCTGCACGCGCTCTTGGTTAAGTGGTTCGTATTCAACGATTCCTTTCTGCAGCACAGAGAGTATCGCAGCATGCTTGTTGAGTATCTCAAACTCACCTGCTACACCAGGCACCTTGACCAAGTTCACATCGCCTTCAAACTCTACCTTTGTCGGACTTACTATTCTAAGATGTAACATACCTTGAATTAATAATTAATAATAAATTTGCACGAGGTAATGTTAATTATTAATTTGCTGAGGCACTTGCTGCAGCCATGAGTTTCTTACCTTTTTCAATAGCATCTTCTATAGTACCCACGTTAAGGAATGCTTGTTCTGGAAGGTCATCAACCTCACCATCGAGTATCATCTTAAAGCCCTTAATACAATCTTCTATTGATACCATCACGCCTGGAGTACCTGTAAACTGCTCTGCCACGGTAAATGGTTGACTAAGGAAACGCTGCACGCGACGTGCACGGTTTACTGTCAACTTGTCTTCATCAGAAAGTTCGTCCATACCAAGGATAGCAATGATGTCTTGAAGTTCGGTGTATCGTTGGAGTATTTGTTTTACTCTTTGAGCTGTTTCGTAATGATCCTTACCTACAATCAGTGGATCGAGGATGCGCGATGTACTGCCTAATGGGTCAACTGCTGGATAGATTCCTAATTCAGCAATCTTTCTACTCAATTCTGTCGTTGCATCAAGGTGAGCGAAAGTTGTTGCAGGAGCAGGGTCTGTCAAGTCATCAGCAGGCACATAGACTGCCTGTACAGATGTAATAGAGCCATTCTTTGTGGAAGTGATTCGTTCCTGCATTGTTCCCATTTCCGATGCCAGTGTAGGCTGGTAACCTACTGCCGATGGCATACGGCCAAGCAAAGCACTAACCTCTGAACCTGCCTGAGTGAAACGGAAGATGTTGTCGATGAAGAACATGATATCTGCAGCTTCACCATCCTTGCCACCATGATCACGGAATTCTTCTGCAACGGTCAGTCCTGACAAAGCCACTGAAGCACGTGCACCAGGAGGCTCGTTCATCTGTCCATAGACAAGTGTTGCCTGTGATTTTGCCAGTTCTTCAGGGTCAACGAGTGAAAGATCCCATTTCCCTTCATCCATAGCCTTGCGGAACTTGTCACCATAACGTACAACACCACTCTCTATCATATCTCGAATAAGGTCGTTACCTTCACGGGTACGCTCTCCTACTCCAGCAAATACTGAATATCCGTTATGCCCTTTGGCAATGTTGTTGATAAGTTCCATGATGAGCACAGTCTTGCCAACTCCTGCACCTCCGAACAAACCAATCTTACCACCTTTCATGTATGGTTCGAGCAAGTCAATCACCTTAATACCTGTAGCAAGCATTTCCTTGTGAGTAGAAAGGTCTTCAAACTTTGGTGCTTCACGATGGATTGGATAGGCTCCCTCCATGCTGAGTTTCTTCATGCCATCGATTGGTTCACCGATAACATTCATCATTCTGCCTTTTATCTGCTCTCCTGCTGGCATTCGGATTGGAGAACCTAAAGGTATGGCCTCCATTCCGCGTTTCAAACCATCAGTATTGTCCATGGCTACCGTGCGGACGGTATCTTCACCAATGTGCTGCTGCACTTCAATAATAAGATCACGACCATCCTCACGCACCACCTTCATGGCATCGTGGATTTTTGGCAACACCTTCTCAGGCTCCAGTCCTTCCACATTGAAATACACGTCAATTACAGGACCGATAATCTGCGAAATGTGACCACTAATTTGTGACATAAGCTTTATTTTTTTAGTTTTTAATTTTGTTATTTCTTTGCTGGCTTGTAGCGCTTGTTCAAACCTTCTACCACTTCTTTTGTGATATCATATTTGTCATTGCATTCAAGTATCGCAGCCTTGTTCAATATCAAGTCGTATTTTTTCTTCTTATTGTATTCTTTCAAATAGTTCTTTACGCTATCCTGAAATGCTGTCAGGAACTTAGCCTGTTCGTTATCAAAATCTGCAGCAAGTCTCTGCTGTAGTGTCTGAAGGTCAGCCTGCTGTTTCTGCAATGATGCTTGCACCTGTTCAGCACGCTCTCTCGTATATTCGTTTTGCTGAAGTTTCTGCTGGAAATTAGCAGCAGCATTCTGTAATGCCTGAGCTTTAGAATTTAAGGTTGACTGAATGTTTTTTTCTTTTTTCTCAAGCACAATCTGATAATCTTTGCAGAATTTATACGTTGATGTCAGAGAATCCGCATCAATATAAGCAATCTTCAAACCATCTGCCGATTTTGCAACAGGAAGAGTTGTTGCGGTTTCTTCTTTTGAATTGTTACAACTTGTAAAAGTTAATACCGAAAATGCAAGTGCTGCAAAAATAAAATTTTTCTTCATTTCTCGTTTTTTATTTATTATATTATTATTCCTTTATTCTTTTCCCTACTGACTTTCTCGCTTCAAAATCCTGTTTTACAGCACATTGAATACCACGTGATTTCATAGCTTCTGATTCGTCAATATGCATATTAGGAAACTTCCCATTACGCTTCAATACGAGTTTTATTGCAAGTAAAATCATCGAAATTGCAATTATTAACGCAGAAAATATGGTTAGTTTCATCTTTTTTATTTAATTTTGCACGCAAATATACATATTTTTTTATAAACAACAATATTAAATTAAGATTTATTATGAATAAAAGTGAATTAAAGCCACAATGCGTGTTTGAAGAATTTGCAAAAATCAACCTTATTCCACGCCCTTCCAAACGTGAAGAAAAAATGAGTGCCTACTTGCAGCAATGGGCAAAAGACCACAATCTGGAAATGAAAGTTGATGCCGTTGGTGATGTTCTAATTAAAAAGCCTGCTACAAAAGGTTATGAAAATTGCGAGACCGTTGTCTTGCAAAGCCACATGGACATGGTTTGCGAAAGCAATAGCGGTATAGATTTTGATTTCGACAAAGACCCCATTCTGACTGAACTTATAACAGACGAAAGTGGTGATGCCTGGATGAAAGCCAAAGGCACTACTCTCGGAGCTGACGATGGTATCGGCTGTGCTCTGCAATTGGCAGTACTTGCTGCAAACGACATTGAACACGGTCCTATAGAGGCTGTCTTTACTGTCGATGAAGAAAGCGGAATGACTGGTGCCGAAAATATTCCAGCCGATTTCATGAGCGGAAATATGCTCATCAATCTTGATAGCGAGGATGAGGGACAGATTTTTGTTGCTTGTGCTGGTGGATGCATCAACAATGTAACATTCAGATACAAGAAAGAAGAAACCGCTGATAATCTGTTCTTTATGCAAATGACTATCAATGGTCTTGTTGGTGGTCATAGTGGAGACGACATCAAGAAAAAACGTGCTAATTCCATAAAGTTGCTTGCACGCTTCCTTTATATGATGGACGAAAAATATGGCATCCGTCTTGCAGATTTCCAAGCTGGCAATAAGCACAATGCCATTCCTCGTGAAGGAAAGGTTGTATTTGCTGTTGATGAAAGCAAGAAGCACGAGGTTATTGCTGCTTTCAATATTTATGCCAACGATGTAAAAGAAGAATTCTGCTGCTGCGACCCAGATATCAAACTTGAACTTGCAAGTTGCAACAGCCAAGCCGTTATTGAAGAAGGTGTTGGTAGAAACATAATCCGCTCCCTTCAGGCTGTTGTCAATGGTGTCTATAGTTATTGCCAGCAAGAGGAACTTGACTGGTTAGTTGAGACTTCCGACAATCTGGCAAGCATACATACTGGTGAGAATGAAGCTAAAATTATCCTTTCGCCAAGAAGCTGTGTTATGAGCAACCTCACAAACATTGCTAATACTATTAGCGCGACATTCCAATTGGCTGGTGCGGAAGTAGTTCAATGCGATGGTTACCCTGCATGGCAGATGCGTCAGGACAGCAAGTTGCGCACAATTGCCAACGAGACATACAAAGAACTTTTCGGTAAGGAACCAGAAATTCTCGGTATTCATGCAGGACTTGAATGCGCCTTGTTTGCACAAAAATACCCTAATATGGACATGATTAGCTTTGGTCCTACCTTGCGCGGTGTGCATTCTCCTGACGAGCGATTGCTGATAAAGACTGTTCCTATGGTTTGGGATCACCTGTTAGCAATTCTGAAAAACATCCCATCAAAGCAATAAGCACAAAGCTACATCTAATATAATAAGGTGTCTGAAAAATCAGACACCTTATTTATTTATGCGTATAGCAAATTCTTTATGTTATCAGTCTTTACTTATCTTCTTCTGCAAGTTCTGCTTCGTGTGCCTTAATGAGTTCTGTCTGAACATCGTTAGGAACAAGTTCGTAAGAGGCAAACTTAGAGTTGAAACTTGCACGACCACCTGTCAAACTACTCAATGTGATGCTGTAGCTTTGCATTTCCTTCAAAGGAACTTTTGCTTTCAGTATCTGATAGCTACCTTCTGAATCCATACCCATAATGATAGCACGGCGACCCTGCAGGTCACTCATTACATCACCCATGTAGTCTGATGGCACGAGTACTTCAACATCATAAATTGGTTCCAGAATCTTAGGACCTGCTTCCTTGAATGCTGCTGAAAATGCATTTCTACCTGCGAGCATGAATGAAAGTTCATTAGAATCAACTGGGTGCATCTTTCCGTCATACACAACAACGCGAACGTCACGGGCATAACTACCAGTCAACGGACCACGGTTCATACAATCCATAATACCTTTCTGGATTGCTGGCATGAAGCGAGTGTCAATAGCACCACCAACAACTGAATTAATGAACACCAGTTTGCCACCCCAATCAAGTGGAAATTCTTCTTTACCCTTAATGTTCACCTTGAACTCCTGACCGCCAAACTTATATACTACAGGATCTGGCATACCGTCAGTATAAGGTTCTACAATAAGGTGTACTTCACCAAACTGACCGGCACCACCTGACTGCTTTTTATGACGATAGTCTGCACGTGCCTGCTTCGTGATAGTCTCACGGTAAGGTATGCGTGGTTCGCCGTATGTAGTCATAATCTTATCCAGATTTTCAAGTCTCCACTTCAAAGTACGAAGATGGAACTCGCCCTGTCCGCTAACGATTGTCTGACGTAACTCCTTGCTCTGTTCCACAATCCATGTTGGGTCTTCCTGATGCATACGGAAGATAGCTGCCATCATCTTTTCAGTTTCACTCTCATTGTCAGCCTTGATAGCACGAGAATATTTTGAGTTAGGATAAACAATAAAGTCAAACGACATTTCTTTACCATTCTCACAGAGTGTATTGCCTGTCTTTACATCCTTCAATTTTACTGTGCAGCCCAAGTCTCCTGCAGGTATTTCAGCAATGTTCACACGGTTTGAACCAGCGCATGTGAAAATCTGACCAATTCTCTCCTTACTGCTGCGATCAGCATTTATAGCATCCATGTTTTCCTTCATTGTTCCACGCATAACCTTGAAGTAAGAAACTTCACCGATGTGTGGTTCCATTGAAGTCTTGAAGAAGAATGCCGACAGAGGAGCGGCTGCATCAAGAGCCACTTCTTCACCCTTGGTATTCTTTACCAATGGCATATCTAATGGTGAAGGAGCAATTTCGCCTACAAATTCCAACATGCGGCTTACACCCATGTCACGGCTTGCGCAAATGCAAACCAAAGGATAGATACCACGAACTTTCAGACCCTTGCGGATACCATCAAGAATTTCTTCTGGCGACAGAGTCTCAGTTTCAAAGTACTTGTCCATCAGTTCCTCATCATTTTCTGCCGCAGCTTCTATCAAGGCTGCCTGTACTTCCTGAGCCTTATCCATAAGGTCGGCAGGAATATCTTCTACCTTTGGAGCACCACCTTCAGTAGCCCATGTCAGCTTCTTCATCATAATAACATCAATCACAGCATTGAAGTCACCGCCTGGGTTAACAGGGAACTGAACTGGCATTACTCTTGGTCCGTAAGCTTCTCTAAGATTTGACAACATCACGTCAAAATCAAAATCCTTATCCATGTGGTTAACACAGAATATTATTGGCTGCTTGCTATTTTCAGCATTGCGGAATGCATTCTGAGTACCTACCTCTGGACCATACTGAGCATTAATGAGCAACAGGGATGCTTCTGTAACACCCATTGCAGTAACACTACCACCAACGAAGTCATCACTTCCTGGACAGTCGATAAAATTAAGCTTCTTGCCGCTGTTTTCCACGCTGAACAATGTTGGGAATACAGAATAACCGTATTCCTGTTCTACTGGAAAATAGTCACATACCGTGTTCTTTGCTTCAACAGTACCACGGCGTTTAATCACCCCGCCCTCAAACAAGATTGATTCTGAGAGAGTTGTCTTGCCAGAACCTTTCGCACCAATAAGCGAAATGTTCCTGATTTCGTTTGTTTTGTAAACCTTCATTTTTAATAAAAATTGATTATAAATTGTTTTAAAAGTTAATATCACTCGAAAAATCGGCCAAATTTACAACATTTTTTTCAATTAACAAAAAAATCAACACTTTTTTTTTGAATTATTAGTATTTTTATATTGATTTTGTAACTAATCAGCCTTTTTGTTGTTCAGTCGTTTATGGTTGTCGGAGTATATGGAATTATGGGATAAAAGCTCTGTAGGAGCGTAATAACATAGCGTAGTGCGTTAGCGCTACGTAATGGGATGAACTATCCTCTAAAGTGCTGTAGGTGTCCTTCGACAGGCTCAGGATAAACTACATAATTCCATATTGTAGTTATCGATGTCGGTCAGACATACCCGTCACCGTGATTCAATAAGGCTGAGTTGTTACGCGAAACTTGAGTTATATATTATTGCTATTACGTTTTATCCACAGAAAGAACAAAGGGTCGTTGCAGGAAACACAACCATCATCATCTATGTAAATAAGGTCTCGGCTTATCATGGATTTCTTTATAACCTGAATGTTGGCTGATGACTCAAGACGATATTTCCGCAAGATATTCTTCTGACTAAACCCTCTGGTAACTCCATCTGCAACAGCGCGTATGAAGTTATACTGCAATTCGGTCAGTTGTTCTGTTTCCATTTGGAAGAATGTCTTATTTTGTTCCAACAAATTATCAACTGCTGAATCAATATCCTTGTCCGACACAATTGCTCCCGACTTATACCATGTTATCCATGAAAGTTGTTGTACATACGATGATTGGCAGGCTACTATATTGCAGATGCGCTCCGCCTGTTGGGCATTTATGGTTTTTCCTGTACTTGCAAAATTACGGCAAATAAAAGAAATCCATTCCGAAACATCTATTTTTTGGAGAAACATCATATCACCAAACTTGAAGAATGGCATGCTCCTGTTGGAAAAGAAATTCTCCATCAAATGTTTCTTGCTTCCAAACATGCAATATGTAACATCTTGCTGATGCTGCCATACGCTGCGAAGTTTTTTCTGAAAATCAACCGACAGCGGAAATTCCGCTATCTGCTGAAATTCATCAAGGCATACAATAATCCTCTTTCCTTTTTTATTGGCAATTTTTTGAGGCAAGGAAAGAATTTCTTCCTCCGTGCTGTCATGCTCACTCCATTCAAAGGAAAGGCTAAAATCATTAAGCGGGTCTGAACCAAAAGAAAATTTCGGCGTGATTCCACTAAGGAATATTTTTACCGTTTCAATCCACTCATCTATCTTTGATGATGTCTGTTTTATCACACATGTGGCGAAGTTCCGATAAAATTCATATTCCGACTTACAGCGGAAGACATCGACAAAGACTGTCAGAAACTTGTCGCTGTCAATATCGTTTATCACCTTCTTCACCAAAGAGGTCTTTCCCCATCGCCGCGGAGACACAATAATGGTGTTAATGCCATGTGTAAGATTCGCGTTAAGACGCTTCTGATCTTCCACACGGTTTATGAAATGGTTGCCTTCAGCGGCTTTGCCTATAATAAAAGGATTTTCCATTGTCAACAAGAGTAAAGATGGGTTATTATTTTTCAGATTCGGCTGCAAAGTTAGCAATATTTTTGTAAGTAGCAAACTTATTAGTAAGATTTTTATTACTAACAAACTTATTACCTATTATTTTTAACAAAGATTAATCAAAACAAACGATGATTTACATTTACGACTTTACAAGTAACTCACCCTTTTTGAACCAAGGTGACGGGTATGTCTGACCAACATCAACAACTACAATATGGAATTATGTCGTCCCTACAGGACTTTAGAGGACTACCGATTCAATTACGTAGCGCTAACGCACTACGCTATGTTATTACGCTCCTACAGAGCTTTTATCCAAAACCCTGAACCAATGGAGCAGTGAGAGCAGAGGCAAAACTCGTTTTGACTATGCCGAGTCGCGACATTGGAAGAGAAAAGTCAAAGGGTGAAATAGATTAGCACAGGGTGATTAACCCTGTGTATAAGGACGTTATCTCTTATTAAGCCCTGTATGGGCGACATAATTCCATATACTCCGACAACCATAAACGACCAACTGACGACAAATAGTTTACCCTGAGCCAAGTCGAAGGGAGAGCAGAAGGCAAATGGTTGGTGAGTTTATCGAACCATATTTGCATTATGCCGAGGTGCGAACGTTCCGAAGGAAGGTCGCGAGACGCGAAGCGCGAGTCCAAAGGATGCGAAGCACAAGGAAGAAAAGCCGCACAGCGGATTAAACAACCAAAAGGCTGAATCGTTACCTTTACAATTTGCAATATTTCTCACAGAAAAATCAGTTTTGACCCATTTCACAAAAATTTTTGTAACGTTGCCGTTGTGCATAATGTTCCTTTCGGGGCTGCTCCGCTTAGCTCCTCTTTGGAATTATCCTCAAGAATCTCGTTTGTCTTTTTGAATTTCAGAATGAGTGGAAAACTCAAAAGAAAGGCTGTTACTCGGAGAGGGCGAGGCGGAGGCCAAGGTCGTCGTCGCAGTAGCTAGGCGCGGCGCCGCCACGAACAGCAACACGGCAGAACCTCGCATTGTCGCCCCAGCTGCCGCCACGATACACGCGGATATACCCACTTGAAGCACCTGTAGGATTTGTCTGAGAACTGCTGCTGTAACTTCCATACCAGTCCTGACACCATTCC
Source organism: Prevotella sp. (assembly GCA_045597685.1). GTDB lineage: Bacteria > Bacteroidota > Bacteroidia > Bacteroidales > Bacteroidaceae > Prevotella. The sequence continues at coordinate 3,655 of JAZLKO010000070.1, read as the reverse complement.
CATACGTTGCCGCTCATATCATAGATTCCCAATTCGTTTGGTTGCTTGGTCTTTACTGGATGTGTCTTACTGCCGCTGTTATCTGTGTGCCAGGCAACATCAAATAAGTTATTGCTGCCGCTGTACTGATAACCACGGCTCTTGTTGCCGCCACGGGCAGCATATTCCCATTCTGCCTCGGTAGGCAAGCGGAAAGTCTTGCCTGTGAGTGAATTTAACTTCTGGATAAATATCTGACAATAGTTCCAAGAAACCTGCTCAACAGGATTGTTGCTACCTTTGAAACTTGACGGATTGCTGCCCATCACTGCCTCCCACAATGCCTGGGTGACTTCAGTCTCACCTATGTAGTAACTGCTTAACGTCACGCTATGGACGGGCTTTTCATCACTATACGGGTCCGATTGCTCTGACGTTGCGCCCATCTGGAATGTGCCGCCACGAACCTCAATCATACTGAACGACACACCATTTGCAGTGTAAGTCTTTACCTGAGGTGTATAGGTGGAAGTGCCTATGGTAGGGGCAATTGATCTCGGTTTAGATGCAGTTTTCTTTTTCGTCTTCGTTTTCGTTGGCTGCGTTGTCTGCGGCTTGTTGCGGCGGATAATCCCCTGCCCCATCACATTGAGCGACAAGAAGCACAGAAGGATAAAAATAATTCTTGTTTTCATATACGTTATTATTTTGTGTTACAATTCGTTTGACGGTGCAAAGATAGTAAAATTTTTTCTCAAATAATTAGAAAATATTAAATTTTTAACACTCAGTTTAACATAAATCGGGACGAAAAATGCTGATTTGCGAAAAGGGCGAAAGACTGATGCCGAGCAAAAAAATTGTAACATATTTTTCGTATATGTTACTTTGTGTTACCTTGTTACCATGAAAGAATCATGCATAGAGTATGTTCTGGACAAGATTTTTCTCCTTTTTCTCTATTTTTCCTTCCCCCTGAAGGCCACCTTTTGTGCACAACGCCTATAGGAAATCTCCTCGTCATCCTCTACTCTGCGGAGGACTTAAGGAGGAGGTAAGGAGGAGATAAGGAGGAGAACAGGCAATGCCAAGGCATTAATTGACAATTGATAATTGATAATTGACAATACCGTTGTGCATGATGTTCTTTTTTGGGGCTGTCTAATTGCGGGGGAAAATAATAGTATGTCGTGGATATGCTTCGACATAACCACGACATAACTACTTTTTCTTTTGCTACAAAAGGAAAGCTTTGTCTTTTCAGAACAGACGAAGTTCTGAAACCATCATGTAAACTTATTCAGCAGGTGTAGCAGGTGCTTCTGGTGTCATTGGTGCAACAGGTGCTCTGTTGCCACGAAACATTCTCTTAGCACCGCGAGGCCCTTTCGATGCACGTTCCCAGGTCTTTTTCTGCATTTCCTGATACTTTGCATATTGTTCCTCTGTGAGAATCTGCTTAACTTCCTTTTCCCCTTCTTCGCGAAGCTTCTCCATTTCCTCACGACTAATCCTCTGCTGGTCGGCACGATTCTGGAAAGCTTTCTGCATTGCTTCCGACTGAGCTTTGAAATGCTCTTTCAGTTTTACATATTGCTCATCGTTAATTCCGCATACTTCCTTAATGCGATCAGCCTGACGCTGTGCCATCTGTTCTGGAGAATACTCACGTGGACCACGCATTCTGCGCTGACCACCATCTTCTTGTGCAAAGCAATAACTAACTGTCATTGCCATCAAAAATAATACAATAACCTTTTTCATAATCAAATGAATTTTTAATTGTTCAACATCATGTTTGACTATTCTCCTCACAAAAAGTTTAATTTGGTAAGTTTTTTTAATCCAAAAGTTAATGTTGATTAAATTATGAGATTTATCATCAATTTTTTTATATTTTTGCAAACAATTTTTCGTTGATAGAAAGTATGATTAGCAACGGACAGATTTTATGGGTAGATGACGAAATGGAATTGCTGAAAGCGCATATTCTATTTCTGAAAAACAAAGGTTACGAGGTGACTACCGTAACCAATGGCAATGATGCTATTGACCTCGTGCAGCAGAAAACTTATGACCTCGTGATGCTTGACGAAATGATGCCTGGACTGAGCGGCTTGCAGACTTTGCAGCGTATAAAGGAAATTTCGCCTGCCACACCTGTGGTTATGTGTACTAAGAGCGAGGAAGAGAATATTATGGACCAGGCTATTGGCAGTAAAATTGCCGATTATCTGATAAAACCTGTTAACCCAAATCAGATACTTCTTACTCTAAAAAAGAATATCCATCGGCAGGAGATTGTAAGCGAAGTGATACAGAATGGCTATCAGCAGGAGTTCCAGACTATTGCCATGAGCATTCAGGAATGTTCTGACTACAACGACTGGATTGAGGTGTATAAGCGTCTGGTGCATTGGGAACTGGAACTATCGAGTGCTGAGAGCGAAATGATGGGGATGCTGAAAATGCAAAAGGAAGAGGCTAATAATGCCTTTGCAAAGTTTGTAGCAAAAAACTATATGAAATGGGTGAGCCCTGACACTATGGCTACTACCGACAGACCACTTATGAGTCCTGACATTTTCAAGACTGACATTTTCCCAGCCTTGAACGATGGTGAAAAAGTGTTTCTTATTGTTATCGACAATTTCCGTTATGACCAGTGGAGAGTGTTGGCTTCTGAAATCGGTGAAATGTTTGAAATAGAGGAAGAGCTCTATTACAGCATCCTTCCGACGGCTACGCAGTATGCTCGCAATGCTATTTTCAGCGGGCTGATGCCTATACAGATTGCAGATATGTTTCCAGATTTATGGGTGGATGAAGATGAGGAAGAGAGCAAAAATCTGAACGAAGCTCCGCTCATACAGACCATGTTTGAACGATACCGCAGAAAACACACTTTTTCTTACCATAAGATAAATGATTCGTCGGCTGCTGAAAAATTTCTAAGCCGATATGGCAATTTAGCAAACAATGACTTGAATGTTGTTGTGGTAAACTTCATCGATATGCTCAGTCATGCCCGTACAGAGACGAAAATGATTCGTGAACTGGCGAATAGCGAAAGTGCATACCGAAGCCTGACGCGCAGCTGGTATCAGCATTCTTTCCTGTCAGAAATGATGAAAAGACTTTCTGAAAGCGATTACAGGATAATTATCACTACCGACCATGGTTGCATCCGTGCCACAGACCCTATAAAAATCATTGGCGACAGAAACACCAATACAAACCTGAGATATAAGATTGGCAAAAACCTGAGTTTTAATGCCAAGGAAGTGTTTGAGATTAAGGAACCAAGAAAGGCACAACTGCCACAACCGAATCTGAGTACCACATACGTGTTTGCAACAAATGATAGGTTTTTCACTTATCCAAACAATTACAACTATTACGTATCTTATTTTAAAGACACCTTCCAGCATGGTGGAATTTCAATGGAAGAAATGCTAATTCCGCTAATCACTATGAAGGGCAGAAGATAAAGAAATTTACAATTTACAGATTTACGGATTTACAATTTATTTATTGAGTCTACTTTAAAAAGTCGGACAGTTTATTGTTAATATTTGTTTATCACTCTCAAATAGTAGTCTGATTATTTGTTTATCTGGAATAAAAGTTGTATATTTGCAGGGTAAATCAAACAGTTAGATATGTTTCGTAAAAC
>JAZLKO010000069.1:0-18160 GCA_045597685.1 Prevotella sp. | reverse complement strand
TCGCACAAACGTATGAATGCATATATAAGCAGCGAAATGGAAGCCGACCATAAACAGGCATGGAGCAAGGGCGGAAAGACAGAACTTGCAAACGGTCAGATGCTATGTGAAGAATACAACCGCAAAAAGAGCGACGGCAAACTTACCGTTATTAATGTGCATGGCGATGCAAAAATAGATACTTTAATTAGCAGTAATCAGGTATTCGGAGAGACCGAGGTGAAAAAGCAATCATCTACTGAAGTTGCCATAAAGGAAGCAATCGAGAAACTTATGGAGGAGGTTGATGAGAATGGTGAACTGATATTTTCCGACAATGGTCAGTGGTATGCTGTATTCAGAGTGCTGAGCGAACTTCACAACTATCCGAAGAAAATGACTGACTTCTGCAAGGTGATGGCTGATATGGATTTTGACAAATGCAAGGTGCCATGCAAGTATGATTCAATACGTGAAAGGAATAAGAACCTGACGAAACTGGCTTGCAAGGTTACTCTCTGGCAACAATATTCAAACATTTCCGATGCATACCAAAAACAATGTGTTGTGGCTAATTTTCTTATTAATATCTTAGACTTATTCTCATAATCGTTCTCATTTTCTCATAATCATTCTCCGACAGGATTTTTTCTTGTCGGGGATTTTTTTTGTCCATAACTTTGCATCGTCATTCAAAATGGATGATGTGCGCACTTTGTTTTACTGAACCCAAATCGGGTTAAAATTAAAAAAGTTATGACAAAAAAGAAAACGGTTTGATAACCCGTGTGCATTTCTGTGAAATCAGAAACCAAGAGTTTACGCCATTTCATTTGATTCAGTCACCGACTGAGGAACAAATGAAGTATATCAAGAAGGTCATTGACTTTTCGGATAAGTTGACTTATGCAGATGATGAGTTTATGGTGGCAAAGGACAGAACCGACATTACTCAAGATTTGATGTTCCTTGAAAAGCCAATAAAGGACTTCTGGGAAAGGACTCTCAAACAAGTAGCCAGTACGGCAAACAACGGACTTGATACCTTGCGCCGCCGCGAAGGGATGAAGATGTGCGTTTGGCTATGTGTTGTTGGGGAGCTTACTTGGGGCAACTCAATGACAAACGCAGAAAATTGATTACTGACTTTGTGCTTTGGCGTGCAGAGCAAGACTTGAAAACATCATTGGAATTGTTTGGCGAACAGATACAGGCACTGCATGGCAAGCCATCAATTAAATTTGCTCCGTTGTATGCCAAACTTAAAGAAATATTCACCGCTGACGATATTGATGAATTGTGCGGTCAGATGGGTTACGACTCGAAGTCCAAGAAAATAATTTTTAATTGGAAAGAACGCGGAGCAATCGATAAGGTTGGCAGAAAGAAATACAGAAAAATCTTAAAATACAATGGTTAGAGAATTCAAGATAGGTAACTATTACCAAGACACCACTACAGGGTTAATTTTTTTATATAGGTATATTGAAATTAACGGTAACTATGTAGAAAGGTTTGTGCAATGCTTTGCGCATGGTTCTGATGATGGTGCGATTGTGTCAATATATCACCCAATATGTAAGGGTATGGAGTATTATGCATCCACCTTCAAGGAGGCATTTAATAAATATTGGCGCGAAAACAGAAAAAGACTAATACAGTTGAACAAATTAGAAATGATGGAATATGACAGAAAAAAAAGTTTTGACCGTTACTTATGATGCGGTTGTAGAAAGAGAATTTAATGCGTATGAGGTGATTGAATCAGTAAGTCCTCAATTGTTAGATGTTTTGTTTATGATTTGCGAAGGCATGTACATTTATGATTACGACGTTGAAGAATGGACACCTGACAATATCATGAAGGATGAACTACGCACTCACGTTGAAAATTGCCTTGAAGAGGCTGCTGTGAACTGGAAGATGTTCAAAGAAAAAATAACAAAAGAGTTTTTATGTTTAGAATGTGCGCCTATGTATTTTATTATGCAGGCTTTCCATGTTGCACTTGAAAACAAGGATGACACAATAAGGCTAAAATCTAAGGAAAAACTTGAATGGGTCTTTGAGAATAAGCCTGATGAAGTTTCCAGTATCACGATAGTAGATATAATAAAAAATAAGGGTTGATTTTGTTGATGTGCTTTTTTTTGACCTGCTGGTCTGTGAAGATAGGCAGGTTTTTGTGCCAAATCGGTTAATTTTAGTTAAAAAGTTCCCAAAGTTCCCTAAGTCCACTGGGTTTTCAGCGAATCCGAAATTGTCTGGTGGCGGAACTGGTGTATTTCCTCGCCTCGGACGCATCAAGCTTCTGCACGGGAGGCCATTACCTCGCCGACGGAGGCTTGGTGGCCAAGTAATCGGATTATTAAATAAATTTAATTATTAATTATTAATTGTTAATTATTAATTCATTAATGTAGTTTTTTCTTATCTTTGCAGGCAGAAAGCAATATTCATGTATTGCGACAAGATGGGGGCTTTGAGCTTTTCGACCCAATAGTCGCGCCAGACGTGTTTCTGGAGGACAAAAGGCTATAGTTCACACTCCATTTTGTATAACCACAAAACCGCGATGATGCGTCAAGCGGTTCAGTCGCACAGCCTAACGAAAGCACCGAAAAAGGTCAGACTCGTGCGACAAAACATTTGGGTAAATAAATAGCGTTTGCTGTTATTCGGTATATTCTCGAACCTAGGAAATTCAAAGAATCACAATCCGAAGAACAATGGTAAACGTTCATGCGTTTGCGTGGACGAACTTTGTTGGATTGTGTGGTTTTCCTAGGACCAGAGAAATAGCAAAGATACGTTTCACGCTTTTTTGTGTCCGTTTTTTCAGCATAACTTTATTGTTGCCCACCTGTGAGGAGATGAGAGATTCATTTTCAAACAATAATATTAACCTTTTTAATTAAACAACAAAGTTATGAAACAAACTTATCTTAAATCATTTTGTGCAAGGTTCTTAACCTTGCTTGTTCTCGCTCTTCTGAGTGCTAATTTTGCGTGGGGAAAGACAGTGACTTCAACACTTACTTTTACTGCGAAATGTAATGGTAGCGGCACTGCAGATGATGGCATAACTTGGGCAGTTACTTCAGATGGCACTGAGTCAAATTTTGACAACACTAAGGGAATTCATTATGGAACAAGTAGTGCTGCTGTAAGTTTTCTAACATTGACAAGTGCGGCTTTTGACGTGTCTTATAAAATTAAAAAAGTTGTGGTTAATTGCTCAGATGCTAATAAAACAGCAATGATTAGTGTAACAGTTGGCGGAAAGGATTTTGGTACAAGTCAACAAGAAACTGCATATGATAATAGTGCATATACATTTGAGCCAACAACAGAACAAGGCTCGGATTTCTCTGGCGTTGTAGTTGTCTCAATGTCGCGTACATCTGCCAAAAAGGCTCTTTATGTGAAATCTATTGCTGTTACTTACGATGATGGAACAGGTGCTGATCCCGTTCTTCAATCTATAGCAATTTCAGGCACACCTAAAACTGCTTATGAAACAGGTGAAAGCTTTGATGTAACAGGTTTAACAGTTACAGGTACTTATGATATTAAAGACCCAGAGGAAATTACTGAAGGTATTGATTGGGAAATAACTCCAGAAACCTTCACTTCAACTTCTCAGACCTCTGTTACTGTAAAGGCTACTGTTAATGGTAAGAGTGACACAAAAAACTATAACGTTACTGTTACCGAGCATGTTATTACTCCAGGAACGTATGAAATTGTTCCTAATAATACTTTTTTTGGCATCGACGTTCAAACATCTGGCAAACACGATCCTGTATCTGGACAACAGAATGATATTACTCTAAATCACTCTGGCGGAAGTAGTTTTTATTGCAACGAATCGCAAACACGTTTTTATTCTGAAAACACACTAAAAATTAGTGTTCCAACTGGTTACAAGATCTCTGCTATTAGTTTTACAGCAGATAATAACAACTGGGTAACTAATGCTTCTGAAATATCAGCTAATGTTGGAACTATGACTGATGTAAAAAACTGGTCAGGTAGTGCAAATAGTGTAACTATTACTTTTGGTGGTACTTGCCGTTGTACCAAAATCACCGTTACTTATGCCGTTGCTGCTCCTTCTGCTGCCACTCCAACAATCACTCCTTCTGTTGAGGCTGAAACTTATTGGGAGCCAATTGCCGTAACTCTTGCCACCACAACCGAAAATGCTGCTATTTATTACACTACCGATGGCACAGATCCTACAACCGCTTCTACTTTGTATGAGAATCCTATCCAAGTTTCTACTACTACTACCATCAAAGCAATTGCCGTTAAGGATGATCTGGATAATAGCGAAGTTGCAATCAAGACTTTTAACTTTGGTCATGTATTTACAAGCCTTGAAGACTTAGCTGCTGCCGACATAGAGTCTGAGACTACCGTTAAGGTTTCATTTGAGAATGTTTCAATAAAGAACATTTATGTTACGAAACAAGGTTATAGAAATGGAATCTATTTTGACATTCAGAAGGATGGCAAAGATATAGAAATCTACTATCAAAATGTTCCTGAAACATGGATTGTTGGCGGCAAGGTGTCTGGTACTATAACTTGTCCTTGGAAAAAATATAGTGGAACATGGGAACTTGCACCAGAAAATGGTACTTGGAATTGGACAGATTTGACTTATGAAGCGCCAGCTTCAACAACCGCTACTATCTCCGCTACAAAATACGCAACTCTTGGTTTGCCATACGCTACGACTATTCCTGAAGGTGTTAGTGCTTATACTGCTACCGTTGAGGGCGCTACTGTTACTATGACTAAGATTAGTGGTACTACTATCCCTGCTAATTGTGGTGTAATCCTTTATGCAGCAGCTGGTGACTATACATTTGAACCAGTTGCAAATGTTAATCCTATTTCAGACAATAAATTAGTTGCTGTAGTAAGTGGCCCTTATACTTGCACAGGTGAAGATGTTGGTAAGGTTTATTATCTTGGTACAGATGAAGATGGTAAGGCTACATTCAAGAAGTTAACCAAAGACGGAACTATCGCAGCAGGTAAGGCTTATCTAAAACTTGATGAAGCTATTTCTGCAGCTAAATTGGACGTGACATTTGGTGAACCTACTGGAATCAACACAATTGACAATGAACAATCGACAATTGACAATTCTAAAGCATACAATCTCAATGGTATGCGTGTGAATAATAGCTATAAGGGTATCGTGATTATGAACGGTAAGAAATATATTAACAAATAAATTATAGGAGAAACGAATTATGAAAAAGAAATATATTCAACCAACAACAAAGGCTGTAAGAGTTCGTATTGAAAACCACATCGCTACAATTTCTGGCGGTGGCGGTGATACTGCCAATGGAACATTGGACCCAAGTGTTACTGGTGAAGGCGGGGCAGATGTCCTCGGCAAAGAAGACTTTGGTTGGTAATGGGTGGAAAACACCTAATGGCATGGAACTACACTCGTTAGGGGTGTAGGTTTCATAATGAATTTGTTTTTTTGGAGGGAGCTGTGCGTGAGCATGGCTCTCTTTTCGCTGGTATGTAAATGATTTTAGACAAAAAACAGAAAAAATATCATAATAATATTGAAATATTTTAATTTTTGATGAAAAAGTGTTATCTTTGCAGCGAAAAAAATTATTAATGCATAAAATTATGTACTGTAAACTATCAAAAACAACATTTGCTCCATCTTGGAGATTATTGTTCTTATTTGTTTTTTCATTTATTTCTATCATTTCTTTTGCCCAACCAAAAGCGGACTATTACACAACCGCCCTTGATGGCAAGAATGGTCGCGAACTTGAATTAGCACTTAAAGAAATTATCTATCCACACACAAAGATAAAATATGATAACCTGTGGAAAGCGTATGAGACTACCGACCCAGGACCAGCAGACTCCATTCCAAGTGATTATAAGGGCGGTAAGACAGACCTTGTCTATGACATGTATGCATGGATGAAGCAGTTTCCTAAATTCTATTCCGATAATGACCACAGTCAGACTGGTGGAATCAACCGTGAACACTCCGTACCAAACTCATGGTGGGGAGGTGAGGATGGTAATGCCATTGTCTATACCGACCTGCATCATCTTGTTCCTGGTGATGGGGCTGCCAATAATGCTAAGCAGAACTATCCTTTAGGCGAATACAAGTCAGGGATGACTCTTTCCTGGCCAACGGAAACAAAAACAAATGCCAGTCACATTACATACATGACAGCCGATAATCACGACCATTCGAATATGCTTTGCAAATGTAATGCGTCGCATGTATGGAATGTAACGGCTTCTGATTTTGGTGGTGCTGGAAAAGTATTTGAGCCTGCTGACGAATACAAAGGTGACTTCGCCCGCATGTATTTCTATGTAGTTTGTGCATACGAAGGAATAGACTGGAAAGTGACGCACATGTTTAAAACCGAAGGCGGATACACAACTATCTTGCCGTGGGCTCTCAATCTATTACTTGACTGGCATCGTGATGATCCAGTAAGTGATAAAGAGAGGGCAAGGAATAATGCTGTGGAGTCTCTTCAAGGCAACCGCAACCCATTTATTGATTTTCCTGACCTTGTGGAGTATATTTGGGGTAGTAAGAAGAACGAACAGTTCACTCTCGAAAATGCTACAAGTTCTTATAGCGGGGGATACTCTACACGCCCAACGGCAAAGTGGAAACTTAATGACAATTATGTGTCGAGTGTTACAACTTACAACGAAGGAGAATTTACATCACCCACACTTGAAGTCACTTCAGAGGTGGAATATACTACTGAATATAGTAGTTCAGATGAAAGTATAGCAACAATAGATGAAAGCGGTAATGTGACAATTATTGCAGTCGGTACGACAACTATAACGGCTATTGTTACACCTGAGGATGAATCAATCCCTGCTGCAACGGCTTCATACATACTTACCGTAGAAAAATCCACAAATCCAGCATGTTATTTTACAGAGAGTTTTGACAAGTGTAAAGGCTCTGGTGGTAATGATGATGAGTGGAGTGGTTCTATAGCACAAAGCTCTGTGGAAGCTGATAATGATGGTTGGAGTTTTACTAAGGAATATGGGGCGAGCCATTGCATAAAATTAGGTACAGGCGACAATGCAGGAATAGCCACAACACCAGAGCTCTTTTTTACAGGCGATGCCATCATCACATTCAAAGCTGGAGCATGGAATAGAGATGATGAAAAAACAACAATAAAAATTTCTGCTACAAGTGGCATTCTTTCACAGACATCTGTGACCCTTGAGAAAGGTGCGTGGACAGACTACAAACTCTACATCACAGGCGTTACTGGTAGCACTCAGATTTCGTTTGAAGGCAGCAGTGGAAACAATCGTTTCTTCCTTGATGAAGTAAGCGTTACGGCTGGTTACGTAAGAGAGGTCAATACCTCGAACATCGGCACACTTTGTCTGCCTCGCAAATTTGAAAAACCTGCCACTATGACTCTTTACAACATCGTTGGTAAAGATGCTAACAGTATTTATTTTGAGGAAAATACAGGCGAAATAGAAGCAGGTCGCCCTTATCTCTTCCGTTCTACAGAAACTCCAATAGTCATTACTCACAATGGCGAAGTCACCGACGCAGGCTCTAATAATGGCTTAGTAGGATGCTTTGCAGAATCTGTAATTACAAAAGATAACGGTAATTACATAATCTCAGGCAATAAACTCTACATTGTTAATGTTGACAATTATAGTTGTCCCGCAAACCGAGCATACATTCATTTGGTCGATGTTCCTGCAAAATCACCATCTGCAAAGGCAGATTTCACACTCGATTTCAGTGAGCCAACAAGAATCGAAAGCCTTCAACCCTCAACCTTCAACCCTCAACCTTCACAATACAACCTTCAGGGGGTGCGTGTAAATCCTTCGACTGGCTCAGGACAGGCTTATAAGGCTTATAAGGGAATTGTTATTACAAATGGTAAAAAACTTATTGCAAGATGAAAAAGAAATATTTACAGCCAAGGACAAAGACCTTTTCAGTAAGACCTTCAAGAATGTGTGAGGGGTCTTTTGATTATAGCAATGCACCAAGTGCTGAAGGAATTACACCTGAAGCCAAAGGCGATGATGACGACATCGGGTGGTAAGTTGATGGCACAAAAAAAGTCCCTTTAGGACTTTTTCAGTGGCTTCGCAAATAAGTCAGGGTATTTTTCTGTTAAGGAAACAGGTTTGCCATTTTCTAAAAAGCAATGTTGACTCTCGGCTGTGCAGACAATATCCTTACCGACCTTCATCACATAACCAAACTTGATTTTAAAAGTTGTTATTTCACGCACAGAAATTTCAATTTCAATCTCATCCTGAAATTTCGTGGGTCGTTTGAAATTGCAATTTATGTTTATCACGGGAGATACAACCCCGTCGGATTCCATTTTCTCATACCCATAGCCAAGTTTGTCGAGGAAGTCAATACGTGCTTCTTCCATGAACCTGACATAGTTGGAATGATGAGTAATCCTCATTCCATCACATTCATAATATGCTACTTTGTGCTTATACACCATGCGAGATTACCAATTCGGATGTACGGAATCTTTCAGGTATTTATCATAAATGTCTTTCACTCCCTGCATCTGCTGAGGAGTAAGGGCTGGCATATCTGCCGCACGCATATTCGATGCCACCTGGCAAGTCTTGCTTGCACCTGGAATTACGCAACTTACAGCATCAAACATCAGAATCCAACGCAGAGCGTATGGAATAAGGTCATCGGTTCCGAAAAGTTTTTTCAGTTCATCCACAGCCTGCAACCCTAACTGATAATCCACTCCTGAGAAAGTCTCGCCTTTATCAAAAGCAGCACCTTCACGGTTGTATGTGCGATGGTCGTCTGGACCGAAAGTTGTCTGTGATGTATATTTTCCTGTCAGCAATCCGCTTGCCAATGGAACTCGTGCCAGTATGGCAACATCTTTTTGTTTTGCCATAGGGAATAATTGTTCGATTGGCTTCAGTCGGAACATGTTGAAGATAACTTCCATTGCAGAAATATTATAGTCCATTGCAGCCAGTCCTTCTTCGACCTTTTCAATGCTTACGCCATAATAAGCAATTTTTCCAGCAGCTTTTAATTTATCCAAGCCAGCAAATAATTCGTCGTTGCGGAATACTGGAGTCGGCGGACAATGCAGCAGCACCATGTCGAGTTGTTCGAGTTGCAGACGCTTAAGACTATCGTCTATGAAGCGTGTTATGTTTTCTATGGTGTAGCCCTCAGCCACATGAGGATTCAATCCTCGTCCGCTTTTTGTTACAACTTTGAAATGATTTGGATGACGTTTCAGGAATTTTCCAATAGTCTTCTCGCTGTAGCCATCATTATACACATCTGCTGTGTCAATAAGGTTAATCCCCTGCTCGTAGGCTGATTCTAAAATTGCCATAGATTCTTCTTCGTTGAACGGATCGCCCCAGCGAGTGCCCAACTGCCATGTTCCTAACCCTATTTCACCTATTTCCCAACCTGTGTTTCCAAAAATTCTTGTTTTCATAAATATAAATTTTAAATTAAAAAAGGTGGGTAAGCTACTTACATCGCGCCGCTACAACCTAATACCCTTGCTCCGGTCAAGGCCTGGGGGATTCAAAGGGAGCTGGCCGTATAAGACTTACCCATATTGACTATTGTCATAAATGACGATGCAAAGGTAAGAAAAAAGGTTAGAGGTTAGAGGTTAGGGGTTAAGGTTTTAAGTTTTTTTATTATTTATTCACAAATCGCCTAATATGAATTGGAGACTTTGCCAAGGGTGAATACACTTATTTTTATGTCTTTTGCCTTGCATAGTTCCTGTCCACACGATAAGATTGTGGCACCAGTAGTAACGATGTCATCTACCAGCAAAATATGTTTCCCTGCGATGGATTCAGCATTTTTTAATAAGAACGCATTTTTGACATTTTCCTGACGTTCGTGAATTTGCAAATGCGTTTGTGAATCCTTGAATTCCGTTCTTATCACAACATCATTCATTATTGGCAAGTTCGTAACCTGCTGAATGCCTTTGGCAATCTCAAGGGTTTGATTATAACCGCGATTGCGAAGTCGTTTTTTTGTAAGCGGTATTGGTATTATGGCATCTATTCCATCAAAAAAATTGCTTTTGCTGAACCATTCTGCGGCAAAATGCCCCAAATCGGCTCCGATCTCTGGTTTATTGTGGTATTTCAGGTCGTAAATAATCTTTGCCGTATCGGAATGTGAATAATAAAAAAACAATGCTGCTGCATTTTCAATTGGTAGCAGATGCCAGAACATTTTGGCAAGGTCGTTGCTTTTTGGATTTATTTGATAGTTGGTGTATGGAATCCTCCTCAAGCAATACCCACATACACTATGTTCTTCAAGTGTGAGTCTGTTGCCACATACAGCACAAGTACGTGGTGCAATAATTTCCAATATTCTCGTCAGCAGGGATGGCATTGTAATTTGGTGGTTGTATAGGTTCAATGGAAATTTAATGGGGCTTGTTTAGACAAAAACCGAAATCCACCCCTGTGATTCTTGCAGATGTGTTCTAAACAAAAACCGAATTAAACCGCCATTGATGATAACGAAGCCTGTGGCTTTTGCATCCAAAACGACAAACATCTTATGAAAACGAGTTTTCAACAATGTTTCCCGTTCCGTATGCAACAATCAAAGATTGCCATGTTATCATCAATGGAAACAAACCAGTTGCTTCGCAACAAAAACCAAAATTCAATTCACAATTCACAACAGTTTTGAACGATTCTGAACGGTTTAAGGGTTTATTTCTGTTTATCGCCTTGGGATTGTTGCAGAACACTTGAGTGTGATTGTGTATGAGGCAGAAAATATCTGCAAACTGTTTGCAAGGATTTTATGGCTCGTGCACAATTAATGGCTCGTTAGAGACATCTGCAACAAGCACAAGGGGTTTTTACGGTTTTTGTAATAAGTAAACACCCATACTCTTTGAGGGGTTCATCTTGGTTTTTGTTAAAACATTACCTGCGAATAGACATTTACCTCCAGTATTTTTCCACTGACCCGTTGTATGGCTATGTGATAAATGATTGTGGGTTGTTAGTTGTCGGTGATGGCATAAAAACCCACAACCTGCAACCAAAAACCCACAACCGAAGTAAGTTGAGTTTGCGAAACTTATTTATCTTACAATTTAGGTCCTGCAGTTACGAGTGCCTTACCATCTTCGTTGTACTCATATTTCTTGAAGTTCTTGATGAAGCGAGAAGCAAGGTCTTTTGCTTTCTCTTCCCAAGTTGCAACATCTGCGTAAGTGTCGCGTGGGTCAAGAATATTAGGGTCAACACCTGGCAACTGAGTAGGAACTTCCAAATCGAAATAAGGAATCATCTTTGTAGGAGCACCCTTGATGCTGCCATCAAGAATTGCATCGATAATACCGCGTGTGTCGCGAATAGAGATACGCTTGCCTGTTCCGTTCCAGCCTGTATTTACAAGATAAGCCTTGGCACCACTCTTTTCCATGCGCTTAACGAGTTCTTCAGCATACTTTGTTGGGTGGAGTTCGAGGAATGCCTGTCCGAAGCAAGCTGAGAATGTAGGGGTTGGCTCGGTGATTCCACGTTCTGTACCAGCGAGTTTTGCTGTGAAACCAGAAAGGAAATAATACTTAGTCTGCTCTGGAGTCAGGATTGATACAGGAGGAAGCACTCCGAAAGCGTCAGCACTCAGGAAAATAACATTCTGTGCTGCTGGACCATGAGAAATAGGCTTTACTATTTTTTCAATGTGGTCGATTGGATAAGAAACACGTGTGTTTTCTGTAACGCTCTTGTCTGCGAAATCAATCTTACCATCTTCGGCTACTGTTACATTTTCGAGCAGAGCATTGCGCTTGATAGCACCATAGATGTCAGGTTCTGCATCTTTGTCAAGATTGATAACCTTAGCATAGCAACCACCTTCAAAGTTGAACACACCATTGTCGTCCCATCCGTGTTCGTCGTCACCAATCAGCAGACGCTTAGGGTCTGTAGAAAGAGTGGTCTTGCCTGTTCCAGAAAGTCCGAAGAAAATAGCTGTGTTCTCTCCGTTCAAGTCTGTGTTTGCAGAGCAGTGCATAGCAGCGATACCCTTGAGAGGCAGGAAGTAGTTCATCATAGAGAACAAGCCCTTCTTCATTTCACCACCGTACCAAGTGTTGATGATAATCTGTTCCTTGCTTGTTACATTGAAAACAGCTGCTGTTTCAGAGTTAAGCCCCAGTTCCTTATAGTTTGTTACCTTTGCCTTAGAAGCATTGTAAACGATGAAGTCAGGTTCCTGCTCTTCTTCTTCCTTGCTGATAGGGCGGATAAACATGTTCTTTACGAAATGAGCCTGCCATGCAACCTCCATAATGAAACGAACCTTCATGCGAGTGTCCTTGTTTGCACCGCAGAAACCATCAACAACAAACAAACGCTTGTTTGACAGTTCATTGATAGCCAGTTTCTTCAGTTCTGCCCAACTTTCTTCGCTGCATTTCTTGTTGTCGTTTGGATATTCTGGAGTAGTCCACCAAACAGTATCTTTAGACTTTTCGTCGTAAACAAGGAATTTGTCCTTAGGAGAACGACCAGTATAAACACCTGTCATTACGTTAACTGCATCGAGTTCAGTTAGTTGCCCTTTGTCATAACCTGTTAGTTCTGGCTTCATCTCTTCATTGTAGAGATCTTCCCATGAAGGATTATAGATAACTTCTGTAGCACCTACAATCCCATACTTTGTTAAATCAATGTTTGTCATAAGTGTTGTTGTTTTATGTAGAATTTACGTTTATGTATTAATTCTCGAACTGCCATTCTCAAAATCAATGCAAAAGTAAGAAAAAATATTTTTTTAGATTACAAACCATTGTTCGTAGTTGATTTTTTTTTGATTTTTTAAATCTTATTCCTATATTTTTTTCAAACTTTAAATCATTGATGCTGATAAGATATAGCCACTGGACCTTGAGCTGGACTTATACCTTGCAAATCGAAATGTAGGTTTACAGGATTGTCTGGCAAGTAGAACTCTACTTCCGCCTTGCCATTTTCACCAATTGTGACACGAGGATTCCAATAAACGGTTGTGCGGAGGTCAGAAGTGGCTGACTGCTGTTTTTCTGCCGTATCATATTTCGGTGAATAAAACTCTACATCCTGCTTGAATCCAAGTGGTGATACCACCTTTGTGGCAAAAGCGTGTTTCCCTGTCTGGCTGTTATTGGAATACGGCTTCAGTTTTATAAAAATTACTCCGGAAGCATTGGCTGCGGTATTACTTCCGTCAATGTCGTTGAAGAGCATAGTATTTGGATTGTGCGGACTGATGTATTCCACTCGTTCAATGTCTTGCGGCAAAAGTGAACTGACAAATTGAGAATCATACACAAAATCATCCACATACACTACTCCTCCAAAATGCTCTCTGCCATCCTCTCCAACCACCATTGTGCAATTGAAATAATAAAAAATTTCTTCAATCGTATTTGCCCCTTTCAGCCATTCATTATCTGCGGTCAGGACTCTATCAGGGATTACTCCATATTGATTTATTGGTTTTGTCTTTTTTCTGCCGCTGACTTCAAGGTCGGGTAGATTCATCATGTACTGATAGCGTAGATGTGAAGCTCGCGAACCAGAAGAAATATCATCTGATAGCGATTCCAATTCCTTTATTCTGTATCCTGGCAGTGGAATTGCTGGCTTGTCTGGCTCTGAAATTTCCAAATCCATATTAGACGTTTTGCCTTTGTGATTGAGTGCAGCAATGAGAAATTGTGTGCTGTCAGCAAACTGCAAGCCGTCTATAGAAAAATGTCCTGACTTTTCCAAATCAATAATTTTCAGAATCTTCGGTGAGCGGCACATTATCAGTAATGATGGCGTTTTCATATTCTTTTTCCAAATGCCGCCAATAGTGCCTTCGATGGATTGAGACTGTTCGATGGGGTATTTTGATTCTGGTTTTTTACCATTAAGAATGTCGCTGATGTCGTATCTGCGCCATGCTTGAGTGAGCATGAGCAAATCAAGGTGATGATCAACTTGAGGATTTATGTCCGAGAAATAATATTGAGGTTTTTCAACAAACCCTTTAACTTCTGCCGATAGTAGCAGGGATGAAACAATATTGTCCTGCAGCGTATCAGACAGAGTGGAACTCTTATCCGTCACAGCAAGCGAATATGTGCCAGCAGGTGCATCTATGAATGCTCTCACCAAATTGCGTTTGGTATTGTTGTAGTCAGATGTGCTGATACTATTTGTGTTTGTTGCGGAATGCCTGTTTCTGACATAGACAGCCCTTTCTGCAACAATAGCATTTGTAGTCTTATCCACCAGGCTGATAAGAGTTACACCTTCATGAAGGTTTGTCAATGGAATCTTCAATCGCCTTCCACTTACATTCTCGCCTGTAGCAATATTGAGCGCCCCATGAATGACAAACGACAACTTAGACAGGTCGAAGCCTTCAGAATACAAAGGCACGACAAATAGTGTGTCGTTGGACTGATGTGCAGAAATTGTGACTCCTGACGGGATGGCATCAGGCAACTTATGACTTACTTGCGAACCGTCATTAGCAGTTGCTTCAACAAATAGCGGAATACCCGCTGGGGCTTTTATGTATAAACTGCCCATTCCGAGATGGGTAGATTGACCTGTTGCATAAATTTTATTGGTTTCATCGAAGATTTTTACCGTAACGTCAACCCCTAATCCGTCAGCCCCGACAGCTTTGAATGCTACTATCTGCTGTATTCCAGCAATAAGATTTCCACCTTCGGGCATTATCTGAAAGTCGAAAGTCTGGGACTTTGACTGCTGACTCTGACACGCCTGTCCTGAGCTTGTCGAAGGGACTCTGACACGCCTGTCCTGAGCTTGTCGAAGGGACTTTGAATCTGACTGCTGACTACTGACTCCGAACTTTGAACCTTGCAGTCCTGTTACCCTTATATATTTTCTGAAAAATTTTTCATTGGAGAAATTGCGCATATAGTTTGTATATGCTGTAATGAGGTATGTTCCGCTATGTAAATCAGGTGGCAAGGTGATGGCATTATCAAATATGCCTACCGAGTCACATAAAATCATGGAATGCGACAGGTTCTGTCCGTTAGCAGCATCAATCAGGTCAACATACATATAGTACGACAGTAATGACTGACGGTTTGTAATGGCATTCATTAGATAGCCGCGAAACCATACGCTGTCGCCAGCAATATAGTTGCTCTTGTCGGTGTGAAGATAAATCTTCTCTTGAGGAACTTGAGCATAATATTTGATAATCTTTTCCTGCATGGTCTGGCTAATAGCCCTACTGCTCCCAAACAGACAAAGAATGCCCACACACAAAATCTTCAATAATAATTTCATTATGTAATTTTTGCGGTTACTAACCCACAATCTTATTTTTTTATCAGCAATTTAAGCATACTCCAACCGATGAGATAAGCAATGCCGCACCAGCAGAACATTATCATATACCCAGCAGGCTTGCCTACAAAGCCCATAAATTCCAGTTGCACCCTGTCGGCATAGACAAACAGATAACCTGCAATTATATTCAGCAAGAAATTCGACACTCCACCGAATGCTCCTGACAGACTTGTAACAGTTGCCGTTGATGATTGTGGAAATTTATCGCTTATTACTGAAAACATATTTGCACTCCAACCCTGGTGTGATGCTCCTAATATGCCAATCAGTATTATAGGAGCCCACGGGGAATGGAAAATCTCTCCTGCTGGTTGGGCAAACAATCCTAAAAGTGGGACGCATGCAAACACAAACATGGAAAGAACGTGACTATCAAATGCCGATTTGCCTTTGTTCATAAACACATTCGGCAGCTTACCTCCAAAAATACTGAGCATAGTGATAAGGTAGAGCACAAATATAAGAATCATACCTTCAGTATCGATGGGCTTGATTCCGAACTGCGTATTGAGATACATCGGAGTCCAAAACAGGAAAAACCACCAACCTCCATCGCTAAACAATCGGCAAAGAAACAAAGCCCACGTCTCACGCATACGAAATGCTTGTGCGTAGGAAATGGGGGTATCTCCAGATTCTTCCCCAATCCGTAGCGTGTTAGAATCTTCAGTCTCTTCCTTACAAAAGGATTTAGAAGGACTCTTGTACAACAAAATCCAAACTCCCATCCACACATAGCCAAGTGCTCCGATGATGATGAACGCCATTTCCCATCCGTAATATTTTGCTATCAGAGGAATGGCAAAAGGTGCTATCAATGCACCGATGGAGCATCCGCTATTGAAAATCGAAGTGGCAAAAGCTCTGTCTTTAGGTTCAAAACATTCTGCTGTCACCTTGATTGCTGCAGGGAAATTGCCCGATTCACCAATTGCAAGCAGACAACGTGCACTGATAAACAGCCACACGCTGACGGTACTTATTGCCAATGCCATTTTCGAACCAGCAGCCAACTGGACCATCTCTGGCGATTTCAGGTTGTCAATGCCTGTTATCAACTCCGTTCCGATTCCGCACAACGCATGAAGACAAGCACCAGTGCTCCATATTCCAATTGCCCACAGATAGCCTTTCTTGCTTCCAAGCCAGTCGATAAGTTTGCCCGCAAACAGCATGGCTATGGCATAGACAATCGAGAACAGCCCAGTGATTGTTCCATACATCGCCTCATCCCAATGAAACTCTTTTTCAATCATGTCAGGGTATGTGAGCGACAACACCTGACGATCAAGATAATTCACTGTTGTTGCAAAAAACAACAACCCACAAATAATCCACTTATATCTACTACTATTTATCATACGCATTTCATGCTTTACAACCTACATTTCACAAATTTCATGTATCTTATTATATACCAGTTCTTGTTCTTCAGGAGTTTCGCAATAAGTGACCACAATCAGCTTCATACCAGGCTTCCATAACTCGCGGACTTTTTTTTCCACCACATCAGGAGTGCCTACAATTCTTGCATTGAGAATCACCCCCGTGTCACCAAACGTATCAGCAAAGCCGTCAGTTGGATTTGCACCAGGGTCGGTGGCAAATGAGAAAGCTCCATCTGCCATTTTTATATCTGGTATTTTCACTATCAGCTCCTTGTATCTGCTCCAGTTACCACAAGAATGAAACACAACCCCACCAAATTCCTTACCCACCTTGCACATTGCTGGCACGGCAAACTCGTTGTAAACATCAGGTGGCATCATTGTTATCGTATCGTCACTAAGCCCGATTCCATCGAAGAAAAGTGATGATGAGAATCCATGCCCAGGTTTTACTAAACAATGCCCGATAAGCGACTTCTGCTTGTTGGTGAAATCAGTCAGCAGATTGGCTGTAATGTCAAAAGCCTTGTGCATAGCTTCGGGATTCAAGTAAAAATCCATGAAAAACTGGTCGGGATTGATAATATTGCTCAAAGTGTTAAGTGGCGACTGAACATCGCAATACGACATTGGCAACATCTGTTTTGTCTTCTCTAAGAAATATTCTGTCATCTCCAAAGTATGCCTGCCAATAGCTGTTTCAGCCACAGGGGTAATGTCGCATTTCAGCAAATCTTCCGTTGAGGCATATTTCCCATTCACAGCAGGAGCCAGTCCGTCTTCCCACACATAATCAAGTCCGAATGCAGAAGCCACGGTTCCTAATCCATACCACGGTTCCAGGAAATTTGGTATGTCGGCTTTGAATGCCATGCTCGCCTTCAAAGCTCCTAACTGCAACTCTAAAGATTTTTTCATATCTGCGCAGTCGGCAGCAAAAACCTCTGCTACACGCATTCTGCGATAGATAAGAACCCCCGAATCACCTTCTATGAATTGGCGGCAACGCTCTTCCAAAGCAGCCTGATAGACCACGTATTCCTCTATGTCAAACCTCTCTGGAGCAATAGGGGCAACATGAGTTGCCTGAGCATCGCGTTTGCTGGCATCAAAAACATCGGTCATGATTGGGTGGTTATGAGGTAATACGGTTGTGAGGTATTGCAGGTTGTTTATTTTCCTGACTTCGACTATGCGCCACCCTATTCATATACGCGTGTACACGAGGCTTGATTCTCTGGCGTTTAGCCTTGGTTTAGGATACTCTGTATGTCAAAAATCGGTTTGATTTTATAGTGGTCAGGAGTCAGCAGTAG
>JAZLKO010000068.1:0-34260 GCA_045597685.1 Prevotella sp. | reverse complement strand
AACTTGATAGGTTATAAGGTTTTAAGGTCTTAAGGTTATAAGGTTGAGATTACCCTCATTAAGTCAAAGGTAACTAAACCTCAAAAACCTAACAACCTAATAACCTCAAAACCTAAAACTTGAGCACATGCGAAAGTTGAATAAATAATTATTATGAATACCACCTACGAAGCATTGATGCATGATTTGCACGAAAGAAATTTCTATCCAGTCTATTATCTAATGGGCGAAGAGGCTTATTATATAGATAAGGTGTCGGACTATATTGCTGATAATGTCTTGCCAGAGGAGGAAAGGGATTTTAATCAGATGGTACTCTATGGTCCCGATGTCACAATGAAGCAGGTGCTGGAAGCAGCCATGCGTTATCCGATGATGTCGGAATATTCAGTAATAATTGTAAAGGAAGCACAGGCAATCAAGGCTACCGACGATTTGGAAAAGTATGCCGTTCATCCAATGCCATCAACGATATTAGTGTTCTGCCATAAAAACGGTTCCTTTGACAAACGAAAAAAGTTGGGCGGAATCCTGACAAAATCCGATAAATGCGTAGTCTTTGAAAGCAATAAGCTTAAAGATGGCGAACTGCATGTTTTTATCAGAACCTATCTGAAACAGCACGACATCACCATAGATGAGAAATCCACTCAGATTATTGCCGATTCCATAGGCTCTGACCTCAATCGACTGTCAAGCGAATTGGACAAACTCAAAATCGGTATCGGTGATGACCGTCGCATCACTCCCGACATCGTAGAAAAACACATCGGTGTGAGCAAGGATTTCAATGCCTTTGAACTTCGCCAAGCCATTATAAACAAGGATGTTTTTAAGGCAAATCAGATAGTGGATTACTTTGCCAAGAATCCAAAAGCAGGAAATGTCTACTCTCTTGTTCCGCTGCTTTTCCAGTACTTTGCCAATCTGATGCAAGCCCACTATTCACCAAAGAAAGATGCACGTTCAATAGGGGAGTGGCTTGGTGTTTCTCCATGGATGGCAAGAGACTATGTCACAGGGGTAGAAAAATTCTCTGCCCGCAAAACCCTGGATATTATAGATAAGTTGCGTGAGACCGACGCAAAAGGAAAAGGACTTGATAACCCCAACACCCCACCAGAAGAACTGATGCAGGAGCTCATTTACTTCATCCTACATTGATTTATATTAACTTCAAACACAAATAATTATGAACAGATTGTTATTGTCATTTTTTATGCTTTTTTGCACATTGTTTTCGAGGGCAGACGTTCCGTGGAACGCTAATTCGTTTGTTTCTGCAAAAAGTGCAGAGTCATCATTACTTGGCGATGCCAACAATGACGGCACGGTGAATGTAAACGATATTTCTACCATTGCGACCTACATTCTTGACGGTCATGCTGAGCCATTTGTATTTGCAAATGCCGATGTGAACGGTGATGGAGTTATTAACGTGAACGACATTTCCGCAACAGCAATAATCATTCTCGGAGACTCTCCGTCAGATTCGCCTAACGTTGCGAGTGCTTTTGTCAGCACCAATCCAGAGGCAATGACCGTTCTGGAGTGCGATACTGCAGCAGGTAAGTTCCGTGTGTCTTTCAACGGCACAGTGCCAAAGATTGATGCAGGTAGTGTGATTATTCTCTCTACAGATTCAACCAACTTCGTGGTATTGGTTACCAAAGCCCAGACCGTTGACAACGTGGTCAGCATGGATGGTGTGATTGGCGATCTGAGCTACGTATTCTCGGATTCACAATTTGTGTTGAAGACAGGCAAAACTGATGATGAAGCTCCAGCATACAGTAAAAATGTGTTTTATCCAATACAGCCAAACGTTAAACGTGCAAGCGGATCAGAAACGCTGTGGTCAACATCTGGTTTTTTCAAAAACGACATAATAAATAAGAATAATGGTCATCTTTGGACAGAGTCAACATTCAACGCCAGTATCATAGCATCATGGTCGTTCAATTTCGGTGCTCCCGTTGAGACCTTCATTCAGGGCATCAAATTCATAAGGGCAGGGAATTTTGACGTGGATTTCAGTGTAACCGGTGATGTGAACGCAACATACGATGTGTTCTTCAATGCCTCTGGCAAGGGAAAGATAGACCTTGCACCGAATTCAGGCGACAAATACGCTCTTCTAAAGCACAACCTCTTCCCGCAAAGGACATTCCCGTTCCCTATAGGTCCGGTGACAATTCCTATCACGGTTGGTTGTGACCTGTTCGCAGATGTGAGCCTGAGCTATGATGCCAACCTTGACTTTACAACAGGTATCGGTGCAAATGCGAGCGGTACGGTAGGAGTTTCCTACGATGGAGTGAGCAACACCAACTTCCGTCCATACAGTAGCATGTCGCTTGGCTACGACAAGCACTACCCGACACTTGAGGGCAAGGGCGTGTTAGAAGGTAAGGCACACATCTTCCCACGCATCCATGCATGGATATGCGGTGTTATCGGGCCTACTCTCGACATCAAGCCATACGCCAAGGTGACAGCAGGTGGCAGCTTCAAGGAAGTGCTTGGAAGCAGCACCGAGGACTATATTGCCGCTTCGCTCAAAACCTTCGTGGGACTCGACGTTGCAATAGGCCTGAGCCAATCTTGGGGAAACTATGAAGTATGGAACAAAAGTACTGGTGACATAAACATAGCCGAATACCAATTATACGAATCTCCTGTAGATGTGAAGTACAAGGGCGACAGCAAGAAAAACGATGGCACCATCGACGTGTCGTTCGAAGTCTATGACCGCGGAATAGGTGGGACAACCTTCCTTTCTCCTCTATGGCCTATAGTGAAGTTTGAGGCAGAAGGCACACTCAGTTCCCAGTATGCCATGGCACAATCGGGAGTGGTAACAGTGAATTGGAAGCCAAAACAGAAACCATCCAAACTGTATGCCAAGATATTCGACCTTGACGGCAACGTAATAGCACAGGCAGAATACGAATGCGAAGGAATCCACACTTGCCCTGACAATAATCACCCTCATGCCATTGACTTAGGTTTGCCGAGCGGTACAAAGTGGTGCTGCTGCAACGTAGGCGCAACAACTCCTGAAGGCTATGGCGGCTATTATGCATGGGGTGAGACAAGCGAGAAAAGTGTGTACAATGAAGTTACTTATAAGTATAGCACAGGGGAAGATACTGATGGTGACGGATGGTATGACCGTAACTGGCAATATCAAAACATCGGTTCCGACATTGCTGGCAGTCAATACGACGTTGCCCATGTCCGCATGGGTGCTCCTTGGCGCATGCCAAGCACAGAACAGCAACAAGAACTAATACAAAACTGCACTCGAACATGGACTCAACAGAATGGCGTGAATGGCACTTTAGTGACAGGTAAGAATGGTGGCCAAATCTTCCTCCCTGCCGCAGGCTACCGCTGGGATGACAGTCTCTACGGTGCGGGTTCGTACGGCGACTTCTGGTCGAGTTCGCTCGATCCGAGCTACGACTACGACGCGTGCGGCCTCTACTTCTATTCCGGCAGTTGGAATTGGCGCAGCAACTACCGCGGCAGCGGTCAGTCTGTGCGTGCTGTTTGCCCGTAGTCAGAATTTGTGCATCCTTAGAACAAAGAACAAAGAAAATAGAACAATAACCCCACACCATCTTTGCAGTGTGGGGTGATGCTGACGGAACACGAGAGCATGTCTTTCAAGGCATGCTCTCCGTCAGCATCACTCCATACTGCAAAGATGGTTACAAACATAAATAAAAATGGCAGGAATAAAAGACATTCTGGAAATTGAGCAAGAACGCGCAGAATCAAAAGATTGGCTGAATATCCACCTATTTCAGGAAGGCAGTTTCTACCGTGCGTACGAAGTGAGTGCATGGTTGTGTCATACTCGTATCAACGAGTTCAAAGTCACTCATCGTCATGTTAAAGGCATTGAGCAATCGATAGTGTTTGTGGGATTTCCTGTCTCAAGTCTTGAGAAGCGAACACCCGAAGGTGCAATTATAGTCACAGTGGCAGAAAAGCATTTGATGCTCACGTTGCCTGTGCCAGAAACGGATATGGTAGTGGCTGATGCCAAAAATGATTTTGCTGTTTGGAAATCCAGACAACCTATCAGCAGTTCCAAAGAAAGTGCAGATGGTAAGAGTAATAGTGTAAGCCGTTCTAATGGCGGCAATCGTTCCTTGTTCTCTATAGCCCAAAGCATCTTGGCTTTCCCAATAGAGAGTCATTCTCCCATAGATTGTATGTTGTTCTTATCAGAATTAAAAAAAGATTTAGCCCGGATATTATAAAATTTAAAGGATGCACACCGACTTATGAGTTGGCAAATTCATAGGCAGTCTGTCATGAGTCATTATTGTCTTGTGAAAAACTAAAGAGATTATGGATGGCTTGTCAAATAAAGTCACATTCTTTCCTTAAATCCGTATCAGATGACTGCCGTCGCAAAAAAGAGTATCTTCCTCCCTGCCGCAGGCAACCGCTGGAATGACAATCTCAACAATGCGGGTTCGAACGGCAACTACTGGTCGAGTTCGCTCAATCCGAACAACGACAACAACGCGTACAACCTCAACTTCAATTCCGGCAATTGGAATTGGAACAACAACAACCGCAACAACGGTCAATCTGTGCGTGCTGTTTGCCCGTAGTCAGCACTTGCACTCTTTGTATCAGGCATGTGCATCCTTCTTGAAATCCTAAATGATGACAACGTTTGCTCTAACAAAAGAACAGCTCCTTAAAGATTTGTATAAAGCTTATTACGAAGCTCGCAAACATAAACGCAATAAGCCGTATCAGAAAAGATTTGAATGCCAGTTAGAACAAAACATAGTTTCTTTATGTGATGACCTTTGGAATCGTACGTATAAGCCGCTACCTTCCCAATGCTTTATCATAACCGACCCGAAGAAACGTGAAGTTTTTGCAGCGAGTTTTCGTGACAGAATTGTTCACCATCTGTATTTTGATTACGTTCACGAAATGTTTGAACGGACGTTTATTCAGGATAGTTATTCTTGTATAAAGAATCGTGGCACTCATTATGGCATAAATCGTCTTGAAATGCATATTCGGCAAGAAAGCCAGAATTTTTCAGTTCCATGTTATGTGCTGAAATTGGATATCAGAGGTTATTTTATGCATATTAACCGACAAAAATTAATAGAGATAGTATGCGATACATTAGACAGGATGGGTAATCATCAAGTATCAAAGCATGGAAAAACCAAATGGTGTGAAATAATTGATTTTGATTTCGTCAGATATTTGACGAAAGAGTTGGTATTGCTGAATCCTGTTGTAGGATGTGAAATAGTTGGTAATTCTTCAGACTGGGATGATTTGCCTGCTGACAAAAGTCTTTTTAAATCGCCAGAAGGTTGCGGATTGCCGATAGGAAATCTTACAAGCCAGTTGTTTAGCAATGTGTATATGAATGTATTTGACCAATATGTTAAGAGGGAGTTGAAATGCCGTCATTATGGACGTTATGTGGACGACTCGTATATTGTGAGTTCTGATATTGGTTTCTTGCATTCAATTATACCCAAAGTACGCTGTTTTCTTGAATTGAGATTAGGGTTGAGTATTCACGATGGCAAACTGATAATAAGTGATATTATGAAAGGGGTGACATTTCTTGGAGCTTTCCTTAAACCACATAGAAAGTATATTTGTAATGAAAGTCTGCGAAGAATGCGTATCAAAATAAATGTACTATGCAAGAATCGGAATCCTGATTATCTAATGTCTTCGATGAACAGCTATTTTGGAGTATTAGGACATTATAAGTCAATACACATCCAAAAAGTGCTACTATTGAAAATGAATAACCTTTTTGAGTTTGGCAGATGTATTAGAACGCAAAAGCGATACAAATATGTGTTACATTGTTAGATAATCACCTACGAGCAGACATTTTCCACCAGTATTTTTCCACAGAGCCGAAGTATTTTAATCTATACTCATTGTAAATCGTAATAAACCCCTGCCTTTTTAACTCTCTTTCTGCCTGTTTTTATTCATTTCGTGTATAGAAAAATAGGACTGATTTCGGTTAAAATCAGCAACTTCCACCGTTTTCTATACCCTCAAAACTCGCGTAAAAATTTTTTATTTGACAACCACACAGAAACCTCGAAAAAATGACTGAAAAAATCAAATTTTATTCATTAAAATTCGATGTTCACAAACTTTAACATACAAGTGGGCTAAATTTGAATTTTAAAATTAAAATTTGGTGTTTTGAAAAATGCTGAAAATTTCTAATTCGAGGCACAATATTTCTAAACTCCAAACAAGATGGCTATGATTTGAAAAACAGAATTTGCGACGAACCAAGCGCATACGATACAATACTATAAAATCATTATTATGATTCAAGTATATAAAAGTCAGTGTTTTAATCCATTTTATTAAAGTGATTTACGGGGGAATATTATTCAGAACCTCACTTAGGGCTTTTACAGGGGCTTTTCAGGTGTATTATGATGTCATAATGCTCATCTACCCAGTATATTATAAGAAATAGTAAAAGCGTTTATTAATGTAGTGAATTTAAAGATCAATATTGAGTTTAGAATTTGTGGTAACAATTCGTAAAACTGAATTTTGAAATCCAAACTTTGTGATTTATGGCAAATGTTTAAAAATCTAAATTCTTTGCAATAAAATTTTGATATTTGAATTTTATTGCCTATCTTTGCAAAAAATTTCAAAAACAGTTAAAAACAGGTCAAAATACCACTTGCGTATAAAAATTATGGATATGAAAGACAGAATAAAAATGGTGATGACATCAGTACAGATGTCGCAAAAGATTTTTGCCGAAGCAATAGGAATTTCGGCAGGTACGTTGAGCAGTATTCTTTCTGGTCACACAAAGCCCACCCTACAGACCGTAGTCTTAATTACCAATCGTTTTCCTTCCATCGACATGAAATGGCTCATAACAGGAGAAGGAAGCATGAACATCAACGGAATGTCGGCAGCCGATGCAAATTCTGTTGATGCCTCACAAGTTGCAACGCCTACCCCAGGAGAAATGCCCGATTTGTTTTCTTCTCAATATTCTGACGAGAAGCCAGCCGTACAAGATTCCCCGAAAGTTGTCGAAGTACCAGTAAAGCGTTGCATATCCGAGATTCGTGTCTTCTTCGACGACGGCACATACGAAACCTATGGATTGAAATCGTAATCAAAATCCTAATAAAAATCTCATTTCTCATTGCTCATTAATCGTAGGAATGCGGTAATAAGATTATGAGATGAATCCTCTAAACGGTCAAATCTTTCGACCCTTCCCTTCGACAAGCTCAGGGTAAACTAGGCTCAGGACAGGCGAAGTTCAGGACAAACTAAACGACTAAATAAATTATCTTATGACAAACTTTTTTTATAGACAGAAGGGTTCGGCAATGGCGATGATAGCTGGCTTTCTGATGGCATTGAGCGCAGATGCGCAGGATATCGAGGTGAAGACGGGGCCTTATTCTCCCGACTGGAACAGTCTGGGACAATGGGAGTGTCCAAAGTGGTTCAAGGACGCAAAGTTCGGTATATGGGCTCATTGGGGTCCGCAGTGCCAGGCCGAGGATGGTGATTGGTACGGACGATTCATGTACTATGAGAATACTGACAAGTTCAACTGGCATGTGAATCATTTTGGCAATCCTGACGAATTCGGACTGAAGGACCTCTGTAATGCCTGGAAGGCTGAGAAGTGGGACCCAGAACGTCTGATAGCTCTCTACAAGAGTGTCGGTGCTCGTTATTTCATGACTTTGGGTCAGCATCATGATAATTTCGACCTATGGAACAGTACATACCAGGAGTGGAACTCGGTGAACATCGGTCCGAAGAGGGATATCGTGAAGGAATGGAGTGAAGCCTGCAAGAAGTATGACCTTCCTCTGGGCGTGAGCATGCATGGCAGTCATTCGTGGACCTGGCTCGAGCCATCCCAGGAGTTTGATGGTAACCTGACGAAGGAGGATGGTACTGGAATGTGGTGGGAAGGATATGATCCTCAGGAACTGTATGCGCAGAGGCATGACCACAGTACAGGATGGAACAAGTCGGGCACTATCCATAGCCAGTGGAACTGGGGCAACGGAGCCAGTATTCCAAGTGAGGCTTATGTGAAGAAGTTCCAGAACAGGGTATTGCAGTGCATCAACGACTATGATCCGCAGTTGCTCTATTTCGACGATACTGTGCTGCCGTTCTATCAGTTCGACGAGAGCGTGGGAAAGAATATCCTCTCGCACTTCTACAACACGAGTGCCGCGAAGAACGGTGGTGTGGCCCAGGTCGTAGTGGAAGGTAAGATTCTCGATTCCGACAATAAGAAATACATGCTTTGGGATGTGGAACGAGGTGTTCCTGACCGTCCGCAGGATGAATACTGGCAGACTTGTACTTGTCTGGGGGATTGGCACTACAACCAGAGTGTCTATAACAACAATTCTTACAAGAAGGCTTCTACTGTTATCCGCATGCTGGTGGATATTGTAAGCAAGAACGGCAATATGTTGTTGAGTGTACCTGTGAAGGGTGACGGAACTATTGACAACAAGGAGGAAGCCATACTGGCAGACATCAAGGCCTGGATGGACCAGAATGGTGAAAGTATATATGGCACGCGTGTGTGGAAGACATTTGGCGAGGGTCCGCTCGCAGAAGCCGTGAACCCTATCAACGCTCAGGGATTCAACGAAGGTGCCAACTATTCTTCAAGGGATGTGAGATATGTGGAGAAGGACGGTGTGATCTATGCCACCATAATGGCATGGCCTGCTGAGGGGAAGTTTTCGTTCAAGGCGTTCTCTCTCACTTCTCCTTATTATAGTGGGCAGGTGAAG
The DNA here is from genome assembly GCA_045597685.1 of Prevotella sp. Classification (GTDB taxonomy): domain Bacteria; phylum Bacteroidota; class Bacteroidia; order Bacteroidales; family Bacteroidaceae; genus Prevotella. Next base: position 25,411 of record JAZLKO010000068.1, on the reverse strand, counting down.
AGTGCAAGGCTTCTCGGATATGGCGACCTCAAGTTTACTCAAGATATCAATGGACTTAACATAGAATTACCTGACACAAAGGTTAACGACATCGCTCCAGTCATTGCCATCACTTCAGCAAATGATTGACGGAGTTTAGTCGTTCATTGCTGAAAAAAAAGAAACTGGAAGTTACATCAATACAGGCAAATACTATATCATCGGTCAGAAAGAACCTCCCTATGCGATGGTAGAGATTGAGACGAGGATAGATAGTAAAGAGAATGTAATAATAGTAAAAGTAGTAACAACTCAGTTAACCATTTTCTTATGAATATACTCATAATAAGGAGGCAGTCCTGAAGAAAGGCTCTTCCTTCGAGTTCATTGCTGAAAACAGATTCTTCACCGCCTGTCGATTTTTTCAGCTTGTAAACCTTCTGTAATTCGTCTTCCGTCAGTGGCTTACGTTCCTTGCACTCGCCACGCTTGAACTTGCAAAGAGGACTATCGTAAGGGTTCTTTGGAATGTAGTCTCGTTCGTATGCAGCCTTTGCATACTTCTTCACTACCTTGTGATAGTTGTTTAAGGTTATATCCGAACGATTCTTGTCCTCTTCACGCAAGAACTCATCGAAGCCTTTTACATTCTCTGGAGTGACATCGGCAAAGCGGTTCAGATACCCATATCTGTCAAGAGCGTCAACTACAACCTTGCGACTTTTCAGTGTACCTGCCTCCAATCCTTCCTTAGCTGTCCCTTCCTCTATGAAGTCAATGAAACCTCTAGGTGAGGACATACGCTTGCGACGTTCCTGCTGCTTCGTGTCCTCCTTCTTCGTACTAATGCCAAGGTGACGATTGTAGTTCTCGATGAGCATTTCTTCGCCACACTTTACCATGTTTTCAGCAATGGTCTGGTAAACGGCTATCTCCATGCGCAACTCGTTGCTCTGTTGATAGCGTTTCCATTCCAGAGGGGTACACTCCTTAATAGTAATGTACTTACGCTCGTTGCAGTTGAGGTGAATGTGCAACTCTACCTTTCCCTTACCTGTTTTTTCTAATCTCTTCTTCCTGTCATAAACGACTGTGACAAATTCTTTCTTCATTTTTTTTGCCTTCTTTTTTTGCAAGTCTGATGCGATTGGCAAGTGGTAGCGGTAATTATTGGCAAGTGGTAGCGGTTTTTTCGCTGATTTGGTAGCGGTTTTGGTAGCGGTTTTGTCCAAACATGTCCAAACTCCCTATTTTGCCTTTGCACAACAGCCTTGCAGGTTAAACATTAAATTTAATCCGCAGTCAAAAAATGAAGTAATTTGTAAAGTCTTGAAAATAAAGTCCTTATACGACTTGGAGAAAAACTAATCCCCGAATTCTTGTTCAGGGGTTTGCCATATTTTTTTGATTGTCATCACATTTCTTTGTGACCCATTTTGGAGTCGATTGTGATTTCGCCGGGACTCGAACCCGGAACCTACTGCTTAGAAGGCAGTTGCTCTATCCAGTTGAGCTACGAAACCAGCTTATTGCAACTTCGATTCAGAATTGCGGCGCAAAGGTAATGAAAAGTTTAGAGTTTAGAGATTAGAGTTTGGAGATTTAAGTATTTTTAATAAAAAAGCCTAAAACCGATAACCTTATGACCATAAAATCTCAAGACCTAAAAACCTTTTTACTACCTTTGCGAAAAATATTTTTGTTATATTAAAACTTGATGATTATGAAAAAAATTTTACTTCTTGCAGCTATTTGCTGCTCAACTGTAGTTTTTGCACAACGTGTTAATGTTAGTTCTTGGACAAATACCGATTTGTCGAAGTATGATGGTAAAGTGAAGGACATTGCGATGTATCGTTATATGTTCCATGGCTGGAATACTTTCTGTGTGCCTTTCTCTATGACTGAAGAACAAATCAACGAGGCTTTCGGTTCGGATTGTAAGGTGGAAACTCTGGTAGGAGTAGAAGGAAATGCTAACGAAATCAATGCTTATTTCAACGATGTGAAGCGCAATGGTATTGAAGCAAATAAGCCTTACATAATATATTTTACGGGAGAATCTGCTAACAAGCATCTGTTGGTGAACGGAGCACTTGTAAATGCTTCGGGCGCAAAAACGGTAGAGTTTGAAACAGCTGATGGTTCGGTGGTAGCACTTACAGGAACTCTTGACCATAAAGATGGATTGCAGTATTATGGCATAATGGCTAAGGACAATAGTGAATCTAAGTTTGTTGCTGTGCAACCAGGTTTGAATGGTTTTTATCCTACACGCTGCTATCTGTCAGTTAACAGAGGCAACGAGGCTAAGGTTAATGTTTTGCATGGCGAACCTACAGGAATTAAAACAATTGGCAATGGACAGTTGACAATTGACAATTCTAAGACATACAACCTGAATGGTGTTCAGGTGAAGAGTGGCTATAAGGGAGTGATTATCCAGAATGGCAAGAAACACATAGCAAAATAATGAAAAAAGCTATTATTACGGTTGTAGGCAAAAATTCGTTTGGAATAATTGCCAAGGTAAGCACAAAGTTGGCTGAGGAGAAAATTGATGTCCTTGACATTTCTCAGACTATTGTGCAAGGGTATTTTAACATGATGATGATTGTTGATTTTGATGTATGTGAGAAAAGTATCTCGGAAGTCAGCACAGAACTGGATGCTATTGGACAGGAGTTAGGTGTGCAAATAAAATGCCAGTTGGAAGATATATTTGACAAAATGCATAGAATATAAGGTGTGTTTTATATAAAATCCACCTAAAAACATGAACTAATGATAAACTTAGCAGAGGTTTTTGAAACCAACCAGATGATTGAGAAGGAAAATCTCGACGTGAGAACAATCACGATGGGAATAAGCCTTCTCGATTGTATATCCGATAATCTCCAAACCACTTGTGACAACGTGTATAATAAAATATGTTTGTTTGCAAAAGATTTAGTGCGTACAGGTGAAGATATTTCCAAAGAATTTGCCGTGCCGATTGTGAACAAACGTATTTCAGTTACTCCGATTGCTCTAATAGGTGGGACTTGCTGCAAGACTATTGATGATTATGTTGAGATAGCCAAAACGCTTGATAAGGCAGCTCATGTTGTGGGAGTGAATTTCATTGGTGGTTATTCAGCACTTGTTGCAAAAGGTATGACTGCAAGCGATGAACTGCTGATTCGCTCAATACCACAGGCACTTTCACAAACAGAACTTATATGCTCATCGGTAAACGTAGGTTCTACAAAGACGGGCATAAACATGGATGCTGTGCGACTGATGGGTGATATCGTAAAAGAAACGGCAGAACTCACAAAAGATGCAGACTCGTTTGGATGCGCCAAGTTGGTGGTGCTTTGTAATGCCCCAGATGATAATCCCTTCCTTGCGGGTGCTTTTCATGGAGTGACAGAGAATGATGCGGTGATTAATGTTGGAGTAAGCGGTCCAGGAGTGGTTCATCATGCTTTAAAAAGTATTCCTGACGCGGATTTTGAAACCCTTTGCGAGACAATAAAAAAGACAGCCTTTAAGATTACCCGAGTTGGTCAATTGGTAGCACAAGAAGCATCAAAACGCTTGGGCGTGCCATTTGGAATAATTGATTTGAGTCTTGCTCCAACACCAGCATTAGGTGACTCTGTATCTGATATTCTTGAGAGCATGGGACTTGAGCGTACTGGTGCACCAGGCACAACAGCTGCATTGGCTTTGCTTAACGACCAAGTTAAAAAGGGTGGGGTAATGGCAAGTAGCTATGTAGGCGGACTTTCAGGAGCGTTTATTCCAGTGTCGGAAGATCAAGGCATGATAAATGCTGTGGCATGCGGTGCGCTGACAATAGAAAAACTCGAAGCCATGACTTGTGTATGTTCTGTAGGACTTGACATGATAGCAATACCAGGTGATACTCCAGCTACAACAATAGCAGGAATCATTGCTGATGAAGCAGCAATAGGTATGGTGAACCAGAAGACCACCGCAGCACGAATATTGCCAATCATTGGTAAGAAAATTGGTGAAGAGGCGAATTTTGGTGGATTGTTAGGGCATGCTCCTGTGATGCTGGTGAGCAAGTTCAGTTCTGCTAAGTTCGTCAACCGCAAAGGCCGCATCCCAGCACCAATACATAGTTTTAGGAACTGATTAGGAACATAGGGAAAATTTTGAATCAAAAAATGTAATAAAACCTGAATTCAACTTAATAAAATAATATATGGACAAAAAATTTTCAATGAACCCTAACAAATTGGTTCAGTATTTTCAGAAACCAAAAGAGGATTTTACTCGTGAGGATATTGTGCAGTTTTGTTTGGACAACAATGTTGAGTTTGTGAATTTCCACTATTGTGGTTGGGATGGCAAACTGAAGACACTTAATTTTGTGATTAACTCTCAGGAACATCTTGAAGAAGTGCTGACAGCAGGTGAACGTGTCGATGGATCTTCATTATTTCCGTTTATCGAGGCAGGTAAGAGCGACCTCTATGTAATGCCACGCTACAAGACAGCATTTGTAAATCCATTTGCAGAAGTTCCTACAATTGATTTCCTATGCGAATATCTTGATCGTGACGGCAAACCTTTTGAAAGTTCTCCGCAGTATATCCTGCATAAGGCAAGTGAGGCTTTCAAAGCTGAGACTGGCTTGCAGATGGAGACGATGGGCGAGTTGGAATACTATATTATTGCCGATGCAGAAGACCTGTATCAGGTGCCAGATCAGAAAGGCTACCATGCAAGTGCTCCATTCTGCAAATATGGTGATTTTCGCACGGAGGCCATGCAGCTGATAGCTCAATGTGGCGGACTTATCAAATATGGCCACAGCGAAGTGGGTAATTTTACCCAGGATGGGAAAAACTATGAGCAAAACGAGATAGAGTTTCTTCCTACATACATAGAAGATGCAGCCGATCAGCTTGTTGTTGCAAAATGGGTAATGCGACAGTTGGCCTATGAATATGGCGTGGAATTAACGTTTGCACCAAAGATTACAGCAGGTAAGGCAGGGTCAGGAATGCACGTACACTGCAAATTCTCCGACATGAATGGTATGGTTGTTGCCGATACCACCGAATTGGGAGTAAGTACAGCATTTGCAAAGGCAATCGCAGGATTCATGCTTGCAGGAACATCTTTGCCAGCATGGGGAAATCCGCATTCTTTGTCATTCATGCGTCTTGTGCCACATCAGGAAGCCCCAACATCATTATGCTGGAGCTTTTCTAATCGCAGCGCACTGGTGCGCGTACCGTTAGGATGGAGTTTCATGCCTGAATTTGCCCATAAGCAGACTTTTGAATGGCGTGCAAGCGACGGATTTGCAGACATGTATCTTCTGATGTCGGCACTTTGCTGTGCTGCACGTTATGGATTCGAACAGGCTGATGCCATGGAAGTTGCAGAACGTACATACGTAGGTCTTGGAGTAAATATTCACGACAAGTCGAATGAGGCTTTGATGAATTCGCTTGAGCAATTGCCTGCATCTTGTGCAGAAGCAGCCGACGAACTGCAGAACGACAGAGAAATATACACAGGAAAAGGAGTGTTCTCGGATGCACTTGTTGATTATCAGATTGATTTCCTGAAACACCAGCAGCCTGTGACAGGAGAAATGTTGGGAAAATTTGTAAATGACAATATAAATAACGGATAATAATGGAAGAAATTAAAAAGACCTGCCTCTATGATGAGCATGTGGCTCTGGGGGCTAAGATGAGTCCCTTCGCAGGATTCGACATGCCTATTCAATATAAAGGAATAACTGAAGAGCATCTTGCTGTGCGTCAAAAAGTTGGAATGTTTGATGTTTCCCATATGGGCGAAGTTTTTATCACAGGAGCAGATGCAGAGAAGTATGTGAACCACATCTTTACCAACAACGTCATCGGTATGGAACCTGGCAAGATTCTTTACGGCATGATGTGCTATCCTGATGGTGGAGTGGTTGACGATTTGCTGGTGTATAAATATGCTGACAAATTCCTTCTTGTTGTCAACGCTGCTAATATTGACAAGGATTATGAATGGATGCTGAAAAACAAGGAGGGGTATGATGTGGTAATCGACAACCAGAGTGAAAAATGGGGACAGATAGCTGTTCAGGGACCTGAAGCTGCAAAGGTTGTTGCCGAAATGTTTGATAACTGGACAGAGGCTCTCACATTCTATACTTTCGAAGAGAAAGACGGACTAATCTTCAGCCGTACAGGCTATACTGGCGAAGATGGTTTCGAGATTTATGCCACTCCAGAGCAAACTGTTTTATTGTGGAAGAAACTGATTGAAGTTGGTGTTGAACCATGTGGATTGGGTTGTCGCGACACATTGCGTTTTGAAGCAGGACTGCCGCTCTATGGCGATGAACTTTCAGCCGAAATATCTCCAGTAATGGCAGGCTTGAGTATGTTTTGCAAACTCGATAAAGAAGAGTTTATCGGCATGGAATCACTACAGAATCAGAAAGCCAATGGAGTAGGGCAAAAACTTGTAGGAATAGAGATTGCCGACCGTGCCATCCCACGTGCTGGGTATCCTGTGGAACTTGAAGACGGAACAGAAGTTGGAGTTGTGACTACAGGCTATCATTCCATTTCTTTGGACAAGAGTATATGCTTTGCTCTTGTGAAATCTGAATACAGCAAACTCGATACTCCGCTGTGGATTCGTATTCGCAAAAAGACATTTGAAGGAAAGGTAGTAAAGAAACGTTTTTATCAAACGAACTATAAAAAGTAGATAATAAATATTATAAAATCTAAAAATATTTTTTTATTTTTGCTCATTTGGGGTTAAAGTTGTACCTTTAGCCCCAAATTTGATAGAGAACACCTGTATTCTATCATTTTGCATACCGTGAAGGTTTGCACTAAGGCTACCGAAATAAAAATAAAAAAATATATAAATGCATTTTAAATGGAATTACAAACCACTTACATCAGACGAAAAACGAGCAGCTGAAGAGCTTGGTGCGGCAATAGGGAAGAGTCCCATTATTGCTGACCTGCTGATTAAGCGTGGCATAACCACTCCAGATGATGCATCGCGCTTCTTTTATCCACAATTGACAAACTTGCACGATCCATTTTTGATGAAGGATATGGACGTGGCAATTGACAGACTGAATGCGGCATTGGGCAGAAAGGAACGCATACTTGTTTATGGAGATTATGATGTAGATGGATGTACGGCGGTAGCTTTAGTGTATAGGTTTCTTACACAGTATTATTCTAATGTTGATTACTACATACCCGACAGGTATGAAGAGGGTTATGGAGTCAGCGACAAGGCATTAGATTATGCTATAGAGACAGGTGTAAAACTAATTATTATTTTGGATTGTGGCATCAAGGCGAACAGTCAGATTGCCTTGGCTGCTGAGTTTGGTATTGATTTTATCGTTTGTGACCATCATGTCACAGATGAGGAATTGCCTCAGGCGGTAGCTGTGCTGAACCCTAAACGTGAGGACAATACTTATCCTTTCACTCATCTTTGTGGCTGTGGCGTAGGCTTTAAGTTGATGCAGGCATTTGCTATCAGTAATGGTATCGCTTTCTGCAAACTTATTCCTTTGCTTAGTTTCTGTGCTTTGAGCATCGTCACAGACATCGTGCCTATCATGGGAGAGAACAGGATTCTTGCCTATCATGGGCTGCGGCAATTGAATCGTGCTCCGCTCACAGGTCTCAAGGCTATAATTGAGGTTTGCGGCTTGCAAGAAAAAGAATTAAATATCAACGATATCACATTCCGGATAGGACCACGAATAAATGCCTCTGGTCGTGTACAGAATGGCAGGGAAACGGTGGATTTACTTATTGAACGCGATTTTGACAAAGCGTTGGAAATGGCAAAAAACATCAACGAGTATAATGAGCAGCGACGCGATCTTGACAAGCAGATGACAGAGGAAGCCAATGAGATTGTTGCCAAACTGTCAGAGAAATACCATGACAACTTGAATTCGCTTGTCTTGTATGATGAAAACTGGAAAAAGGGAGTGGTAGGCATCGTAGCATCACGATTGTCGGAAAACTTTGTCCGTCCTACTATCATCCTTGCAAACGATGGCGACTATATTACGGGTAGTGCCCGTAGTGTGGCAGGATTTGATATTTACAAGGCATTGCAAAGCTGCAAGGATTTGATGGAGAATTTCGGTGGGCATAAATATGCAGCTGGACTGAGCTTGAAACTTGAAAAACTCCCTGAATTCCGTAAACGCTTCTGTGCATACGTGGATGAGCATATCATGCCAGAACAAAAAGAGGCAACGCTCAATATTGATGCAATGCTCAATTTCCGTGAGATAACCCATAGGCTTCGCAATGACCTGAAACGTTTCGAACCATTCGGACCGGATAACGAAAAGCCATATTTTTGTACGAAGAATGTCTATGATTTCGGCACAAGTAAAGTTGTAGGACGCGAACAGGAGCATATTAAACTTGAGCTCATTGATTCAAATTCAAATGCAGTAATTAGTGGTATTGCTTTCGGACAAAGTGAGCATGCACATTACATCAAGTCAAAGAGCAGTTTCAATATAGTCTATACCATTGAGGAAAATTCTCATAAGCGAGGTGAAACTCAACTGCTTATTGAAGACATTCGTCCTTCAGAAGGAATTTAGGATTTTTAGTTTAAGGTGCCAAGCTGTCGAAAACTCCAATAATTTTGGGTTCCCCGAGAAATGATAAATGCAAACAGCAATAGACATATTGAAACGCTATTGGGGTTACGATGGATTTCGTGGTATCCAGAGCGAGATTATCACCAGCATTTGTGACAATAAAGACACTCTTGGACTGATGCCGACAGGAGGAGGGAAGTCCATTACCTTCCAGATACCAGCATTGATGAAAGGTGGGGTTTGCGTTGTGATAACCCCACTTATTGCCCTTATGCGCGACCAGGTGGTAGGACTTCAGCAACGTGGCATACGTGCTGCCGCCATCTATTCTGGCATGTCGCATGAAGAAGTCGTCATCACATTGGAAAATGCTATTTATGGTGGAATACAGATTCTCTACGTATCGCCAGAACGCTTGTCGTCAGAACTTTTTCTCGTCAAGTTAGCACATATGGATGTCACGCTGTTTACAGTTGACGAAGCCCATTGCATCAGCCAATGGGGCTACGATTTCCGTCCTTCTTATCTTGAAATAGCAAAAGTGCGCGAGATACACCCTAATGTGCCGATACTGGCTCTTACCGCAACGGCAACACCAAATGTTGTGAAAGACATACAACAGAAACTCGGCTTCAAACAGGAGAATGTGTTCCGAATGAGTTTCGAGCGCAAGAATCTTGCATACGTTGTGCGTCAGGCAGAGGACAAAATGGGTGAATTGGAACATATCCTGAATAGCGTTAGCGGGTCGGCAATTGTCTATGTCCGTACAAGAAAACGCACTGCCGACATTGCGGAAGAACTAACACGATGCGGAATAAAGTCCATATATTTTCATGCTGGATTAGATTCCAAGGATAAAGAAATGCGGCAAAGGGTGTGGAAAAACGGTGAATCACGTGTGATTGTTGCCACAAACGCTTTTGGAATGGGAATCGATAAGCCCGATGTCCGTTTAGTTATTCACTATGATTCTCCTGATTCAATAGAAGCATATTTTCAGGAAGCAGGTAGAGCAGGGCGAGATGGAGAAAAGGCATATGCTGTACTTCTATACAACAACCATGACATTGTGACTCTTCATAAGCATATTGCCGATACATATCCAGAAAAAGACTATGTTCGTAAGGTTTATGAGCACATTGCATATTACTATCAGCTTGCAGAAGGTTGTGGAGAGAATAATATCTACCAGTTCGACATCGACAAGTTCTGCCAAAAATTCAAGCATTATCCAATACCTGTGCTCTCGTCGCTTAAGATTCTGCAGCAGGCAGGATATTTGGACTACGAAGTGGATTACAATAACAAAGCTCGCTTCATGTTTACCGTCAGCCGTGAACACCTGTATCGTCTCGACACAGAGTCCGAGATGTGCAACAACATTATTAACTATATGCTACGCAACTATTCTGGACTATTCAGTGAATATTGCTACATAGAAGAAGCTGCCATAGCGTCAGCTTTGTCATTGCAGGAACATCAGGTGTATCTGATACTCAAATATCTTGACAAAGCAAGCCTGGCATCATTTATTCCTGCCAGAAATGTGCCATACATTATATATAGAAAAGATAGGGTAGAAGCCTGTCGTATAAAGATTACTCCCGAGGTTTACGAAAAGCGTAAGGAAGAATATACACATCGCATCATGAAAATGTCTGATTATATCACAAACGGTACAGAATGCCGTTCACGTCAGTTATTGCGTTATTTTGGCGAACGTAATGAGCATAGGTGTGGTATATGTGATGTGTGCTTAAATTAATCATTCAAGAAATTATGGAAAAAGTTGGAACATATAAATTCATCGCAGAACCTTTCAAAGCCGATGTAAAAGGTAATTTATTTATGTCTGCATTGGGCAACTATATGCTCAACGCAGCAGACTTTCAGTCGGCAGAAAGAAATTTTGGTTATATGGTTTTGCGCAAGAGCAACAAGGCTTGGGTATTATCACGTTTCGTCATCGACATCAGCGAAATGCCAAAATCCTACGAGCACTTCCATATTGCTACATGGGTGGAGTCGGCAATGCGCTTTTTCACTCGTCGTAACTGGTCGATACAAGGTGACAATGGCAAGCAATATGGCTATGGCTGTAGCATTTGGGCAATGATAGATTTGGAAACGCGCCAGCCAGCAGATATTTTTGTTGTTGGCAATGGAACCATGAAAAAATATATTGATGAGGCACATACTGTCCCTATAGAGCCACCATCAAGAGTGCGGATGAATGAAAAGGATGCCAAACTTGTTCGTGAGATAGATACTGTGTATAGTGATATTGATATCAATGGTCACGTAAATAGCGTACGCTACATAGAACATACCCTCGACATACTGCCATTGGAATGGCATATTAGTAACTTCATCCGTAGGCTTGAAGTGGCATACGTTGCTGAAGCACATTTCGGTGATAGACTTCGCTTCTATGAAGATCGCCAATCGGAAAATGAAATCTGCTATCGCATATCTTCCCTTCGACCCGATGGCAAAGAACAAGAATGCTGCAGAATTAAAATATTAGTGATGAGCAAGTAAAAGAAATTATGAAAAAGGTATTATTAAGTTTATTATTTGTGCAAGCAGTAGTGTGCTATGCACAGGACATTGAGACATTGAAGAAACTCGCAACTCAAGGCGATGCTGATTGTCAGCTTGCATTAGGTGTGGCATATTTCACAGGTACTAAAGTTGAAAAGAATATTGGAACAGCCTGTGTGTGGTTTGAAATGGCTGCCAGTCAAGGCAACAAGGATGCTCAGACTCTGTTAGGCCAATGCTACCTCAACGGTGAAGGAGTTGCCCAAAACTATACCAAGGCAATAGAATGGTTACAGAAATCCGCCAATCAAGGCGATGTCGTTGCCCAAAGAATGCTGGGCGATTGTTATCGCGATGCCATTGGAGTGAAACGCAACTATTCAAAAGCCATCAAATGGTATCAGAAAGCCGCCAATCAGGGCGACAGCGAAGCGAGGGAAAAACTACAGCCGTTGCTCAAACTGCGTGAAGATATCAAAAATACAAAATAAAAAACGAAAACGATGACGATGACCCAAAATTGGCGAAATGCCATGATAATCGTTTAGGAGATTAGTAGTTTGGTAGTTATCGTTATCGTTTTCGTTATCGTTTAGTATGCAAACATTGGATATTGCTTCATGATTCCGTTGACTTCGTTACGGACTTTAGCAATTACGCTTTCGTCTTCAGGAGCATTCAAAACGGTTTCAATCATTTCTGCAATTTTTATCATCAGGTCTTCTTTTGCTCCACGTGTGGTGATGGCTGGTGTACCTAATCGCAAACCACTTGTCTGAAACGCACTGCGGGTATCGTAAGGTACCATATTCTTATTGGCAGTAATATCTGCTGCTACAAGTGCTGCTTCAGCCACCTTGCCTGTGAGTTCAGGATATTTCGGACGAAGGTCAACAAGCATACTATGGTTGTCTGTACCACCACTGACAATCTTGAAGCCTCGCTTTACGAGTTCTTCTGCCAATACTTGTGCGTTTTTCTTTACTTGCATGGCATATTCTTTCCATTCAGGTTGCAGACATTCTCCGAATGCAACAGCCTTGGCTGCTATGACGTGCTCAAGCGGACCGCCCTGAGTGCCAGGGAAGACTGCAGAATTGAGAAGCATGCTCATAGGTTTGATTTCGCCTTTCTTTGTGGTGTAACCCCAAGGATTAGGAAAATCCTTGCCCATGAGAATGATGCCTCCACGTGGACCACGAAGTGTCTTGTGGGTTGTGGATGTTACGATGTGTGCATATTTTACAGGATTTTTTAGCAGTCCAGCAGCGATAAGTCCAGCAGGATGTGCCATATCAACCATAAGGATAGCCCCAACTTCATCGGCAATCTTGCGCATGCGTTCATAGTCCCATTCGCGGCTGTAAGCACTACCGCCCCCTATTATGAGCTTTGGCTTTTCTGCTTTTGCTATGCGTTCCATCTCATCGTAATCAACCATTTCGGTCTCTTTGTTGAGAGGGTAGGAGACTGGTCGGTAGAGGATTCCTGATGTATTTACCAATGAACCATGTGAAAGGTGTCCTCCCTGTTCAAGTGAGAGTCCCATAAAAGTGTCACCAGGTTTGAGACAAGCCAACAGCACGGCAGCGTTTGCTTGTGCTCCTGAATGAGGCTGGACATTTGCAAATTCGGCATCGAAAAGTTTTTTGATTCTTTCGATTGCGAGGTTTTCCACTTCGTCAACGACCTGACAGCCTCCATAATAACGCTTTGCAGGTAGGCCTTCGGCATACTTGTTGGTTAGGCAAGACCCCATGGCATTCATGACTTCGTCGGAAACAAAGTTTTCGGATGCGATGAGTTCAATACCTCTCTGCTGGCGCAGATGTTCTTCTTCGATAAGTCTGAAAATTTCTTGATCTTGTTTCATAATTGTTGAAAATTATTATATTATTGTCATCGTTTTATGTATAGCATTGTTATGTCATCGCTTTGTGGTTCGCCTGCTGAATGTTGGCGGATATGGGATAGCATGACGTTCAGATATTCTTCGCCATCGTGATTTTTGCAACCTTGTGCTATCTCCAAGACTTTATCATCACCCATATTTTGACCTTCAATGTTTTTTGCTTCTGTTACACCATCGGTATAAAGGAACAATATGTCATCTTGAGTCATGTAGATGCGTTCTGTAACATATTCGGCTTCATCAAAAACTCCAAGTGGCATGCCCTTTGCTTCTGGCAGATAAGTCTGATTCATTATTGGTGAGTTGTGACCTGCATTGCAGTATTCCAATTCTCCATTTTTAAGATTCAGTTTTCCGAAGAAGAAAGTCACAAACATACATTGGTCATTATCAATACAAAGCGACTTGTTCATTTGCGAAACGGATTCAGAAGGACTTGATGATTCATCTGCAACGGTTCGGAACAGGTAGTGTGTGGCTGTCATGAAAAGTGAAGCTGGCACTCCCTTGCCAGAGACATCACCAATGCAGAAATACAGATAATCATTGCTAATGAAATAGTCGTAAAGGTCGCCACCTACATCGCGTGCAGGGTTCAGATAGGCATAGATGTTGATATCTTTCCGTTCAGGAAACGGAGGAAACTTATGCGGAATGAGCTCCTGTTGTGCTTTGGCTGCCAAATCTAATTCTCGTTGCATGGCTGCTTTAACCTCTGCCGTCTCACGTTGCTCTTTAATGAACGGACGTACTACGTATTTGATTGATAATATGATAGCAATTAAAACTGTAAGAATAATAAGTAAAATAGTGGCAACATAATAAATAATTTCCCGTTTTACCTTTGCTATTATGATATTGCGATCTGCCGAGAAAATTATAGTCCATCCTAAACGCTCCATAGTACGCTTTTCGACTATGAGATCATCGGGCTTAAGTTTGAAAATATAGTCATCAGGAGCAACGATGCATTTGCCATTAGCGGCATAAATAGAAACATCAACATCTTTGCGAGCTTTATGTTGTCTGACAATATTCTCCATCCACTCCAACCACACAATAGAGCAGAAAACAGCATAGCGATTACCGTTGTTTTTCGATAATGGAATACTATAATATATGGCCTCATGTTCCTGATTATTTATTTTAAGAGAGTATGGCTCTCCCCAATATTTTGTTCCATGATAATAGGATTCAGCCCAGTATCGGTTGTCGGAATTTTCAAAAATACTTTCCTGAACATCTATTTTGCTTATGTTGTAATTATTCCTGTAGGCAAAACTGAAGTGACGTTTGCCATCGGATTTCAGTTCTGTTTGAGCGCTATAGTTTTCATCAAAAATCATTGATGCAGCATCTATGCATTCAATGTTTTTGACGGCAGTAATCATCATGCTGTCAATATTATTTCCTTGTAAAATCTGTTCACCGATAAGCGAAGCGGCAGTCCGTGTGGCGTATTCAATGCGCGAGAGTCTTAAATCAAGTGAATGTATGGTTTCTTCCATAGCATGGTTAAGTTCCTCCCTCATTTCATTTTCGAAGAAGTTCCAATAATTGGTCGAAGCAGGAATTAGGATGAGAGCTGATACGGCAAATGCTGCGCCAACAACCCATAGAATCAGTTTGGACTCTAAATTTTTATTTGCTTTTGATAAATTCCAAATCCGTTTGTTCTTTGCCATACATTGTTATTATCATAAAATTTGTAAAAAAATGCGTTATTTAGAAGAAAATGTATTATTTTTGTGCTCGTTAATTATTGAATAAATAATTGCATTTATAAAACTGCGACTGCAAAATTACAAAAATATTGCAAAAAAACAAATTTTTAACGATAAATTCATTAAATAATTTATAAGACTATGATAATTGACATTAAACAGACAGCGGAAGAAGTGTTGGTGAAAATGACTGGAAGTCTTGATACACTCGCTTCGGAACAAAGTGAACAGCAGGTTGTGGAAATCGAAGCAATGGCTGACAAACCAATAGCTATTGATTGTATTGATTTGGATTACATTGCAAGTTCAGGTTTGAGATTATTACTGCGTATCCGTAAGGCTGCAGCTGCAAAAAGCAATAAAGTGAAACTAATAGGAGTGAACGACAATATCATGGAAGTGTTGCGGGTTACACATTTTGATAAGATGTTTGATTTGCAGTAGTAAAAAATAAAAAAGGAACTTCGAAGTTCCTTTTTTTGCGGTGCGTACGGGACTCGAACCCGTGACCTCCTGCGTGACAGGCAGGCATTCTAACCAAGCTGAACTAACGCACCGAAATGCTGTCTTTTCGTTAGCGGATGCAAAGGTAAGCAATATTTTTTAATTGACAATAAATTAATGTAATTCGTGTTGATTATTTAACCTTATTTAACTAAATACCTCTTCTCCAGTTATAATTACATCACTTTTATCGTTGTATGTTCCTAAATGTATTTTAGAATTTGGTTTTTTAGTTATGATATCTAATATTTTGCTGTAACTGTATGAACTGGTATCATAAACAACGTAGGTCTTTATATCTTCATCGATCAGGTTGGTTGTGTCGAGATGTCCGTTTGGAAGTGTGCAGTCGTTGCCGATAACAAACCTTGCTCGAAGCCCCTTTTCACGTGCTTTTTTCATACATGTCTTTGTCATTCGCTCTGACCCGATAAAAATGTATTCAGCATCTTCATGCACAAGGTCAAGCAGTCCTAACTGTTTTTTCAATCCCCTGCATTGCAAATAGATATATGCTGCTATGGCTTTGCACAATATAGCCAATTGCACTGGAATAGTAATGAAAAAACTAAGATGTCCATAATATTTGCGGAAAAAAATCAGCATAGCCTTGTAGAAGACGTGTACGTAGCGGAAACTCGTCTTCTGTGTGCTCTCACCTTTGTAATGCAGAATTTTAAGAGGAAGATACCAATTCTTGTAGCCTGCCTTTTTGATGCGGTATGACATGTCAATGTCTTCACCATACATGAAGTAGGTGGTATCGAGTAGTCCCACCTTGTCCAACACACTCTTTCTTAGCATACAGAATGCTCCGCTAACTACTTCTATTTCATTTGCTTGCTCTTTGTCTAAGAACGACATGTAATACTTTGCAAATTTTCTATTGTTGGGGTATTTGCTGCATAATCCCGACATCTTATAGAATGAAGTCATTACGGTAGGCAGTCCACGGCGTGACTCTGGTGCGAAGAAGCCACAGGCAGAATGCATCATCACTCCACAGCTACCAACATCAGGATGGGAATCCATGAACTGGATTGCCTCTGTCAGCACATTTTCACCAATGAAAGTGTCGGGGTTGAGCAATAGCACATATTCTCCCGTGCTTTGCCGAATAGCAGCATTGTTGGCTTTGGCAAATCCAAGATTATGATTGCCAGCAATGAATTTTACATGTGGATAGCGAAGTTTCAAATATTCAACAGAACCATCAGAAGAATGATTATCGAATACGAAAATTTCGCGTTCCTTTTTAATATCATTAGTAGCCTTGGTTACAGTGTAGAGACACTGCTCAAGGTAATATTTCACATTATAGTTTACTATGATTACCGAGAGTTTCATTTACGGATTTCCTATTGATTCTGTTTCTTGCTTGATGCGTGATTTAGATGGTGTTAGAAAGCATAAACAAATAAGCAATATTATTGCCATGTAACCGAATGATGGTGACATAAAGAGATAATATAGTAATGTGTTGAGCAGCATAGGAAGAATGAGCACTTCGAGTCTGATTAGTGCGAGTTCCTTATATTTTAGCAATCTATCTTCTGCTGCATCATATTTTTTCCGTATAAATTTTGTCTTGAAGAATTTCAAGGACAATGGTATGCTGATGAGAGTGAGCAAAATCATAATGCTTTTTGTGATGTATTCCAGATTCACAGCACCAGCATAAGTGCCTTTCCACCAGTTGAAAATTCCTACTTCACATAATACAACGATTGCTGTTGTGATGAGAATCATTGTTATGAAATAGCTCAGAAGAGTTTTATGAGTTTTCTGTAAATCAATTTCCTTCATATCTTGTACGGTTTAATATTGAACGTCCTAATGTCAGTTCGTCAGTGTATTCTAGTTCATCGCCAACAGAGATTCCTTTTGCAATAGCAGTCATGCTGAGTTGCAGGTCGGGGCTTTGAGCAATGAGTTTCCCTATCATTCGATAGATGTAAAAGGCTGTTGTGTCGCCCTCCATTGTTGAACTTAGCGCAAAGATTATTTCCTTGACATGGCCATTTTTTACTCGTTCGCATAACGATGGTATTTCTAGATCGTTGGGACCTATTCCGTCCATAGGTGAGATCAAGCCCCCAAGCACGTGGTAAAGACCATCAAACTGCATTGTCTTCTCAATGGCCATCACATCCTGAATATTTTCGACCACACAGACCGTAGAGGTGTCGCGTCGCGGGTTATTGCATATCGGGCAAATGTCTGTGTCGCTTATGTTGTGACAGATTTGGCAATGTTTGATTTCTTTTTTCAGTGTGCTTATGGCATTGGCAAACATTTCAACTTCTTCATCTTCGCAACGTAAGAGGTGTAGTACAAGTCGGAGTGCTGTCTTACGTCCTATGCCTGGAAGTTTCGAAAACTCCGACACGGCTTTTTCCAAAAGAAGAGATGTGAATTGCTGCTCCATCAAATTGGTTGTGGGTTATGGGTTGTCGGTTATTAACCGAAAACCAGTTATAATAGTTCTTTGTTTATTGTTTCAATATAATCCAATATCTCGTTGCGTCCTTGTTTTGTCTCAGAGCTTGTTATATAATAAGGTGGAAGTTCTTCCCATGTTTCAAGAAGTTTTTTGCAGTAGGCATCTGTGTTTCTCTGAACAGCTGTCTTACTCAATTTGTCGGCCTTTGTGAATACAATGCAGAATGGAATCCCACTTGTACCGAGCCACTGGATAAATTCCAAATCAATCTTCTGCGGCTCAAGTCTGATGTCAATCAGCAAGAATACATTAGCTAATTGTTCACGCTGAAGGATGTACCCCTGAATCATGCGGTCTAATTTCTGGATTTCCGTTTTTGAGCGCTTGGCAAAGCCATATCCTGGAAGATCCACAAGATACCATTCATTGTTGATAATGAAATGATTGATGAGCAGAGTCTTTCCTGGAGTGGCAGAAGTTTTTGCCAGTTTCTTGTTGTTGCACAACATGTTAATCAGTGAGGATTTGCCCACATTGCTTCGTCCGATGAAGGCATATTCTGGTTTTGTGTCGGAAGGGCACATCGACACTTTCGGTGAACTGATAACGTATTGAGCTTTGGTGATATTCATTGCTCCTCTGCTGTTTCTGATTCTTCTTCTTTTAGGTCTTCTGCAAAGTCGATGTTGTTGTTAACAATGATATTATACCATTGCAGCAGTTTCTTGATATCGCTGTCGTGGACGCGGTCTTGATCCCAATTTGGCAATACTGATGTGAAATAATCGTGCAATTCATTCTTGCTTGCATTTTTATAGTCAAGGCTACATGGTTTTCCGCTTTCTTTGTAGAGGATGTTTTTTAGGACAAATGCCAATTTTATTTCATTGTCTTCTGTGTACATGGCTATATCTGCGAGTGATACAACTTTGTCTGAAGCAAATACTGGCAGTCGTTTATTGGTGCCATCAAGTGATTCTACTACGAAGTTTTGGCGGCCACGAGACAAAAGTTTATAAAGTCCAGGCTTGCCTGATACGGATAATATTTTCTCTAACATAATTAATTTGGTTGTTTAGTGTTTTAGTTGTTTGGTCTTTTAGGTTTCTAATTCCCTAATTTCCCAATTTGGTTTATATTTAAATTTTTATTTCTTCTTATTCTTTTCCCATTCGGCTCTGTTTTCTCTACGGATTTCTTCTACACGCGATATGTGCATCTTTTTCGACATTTGAATCTGTTTGTAATACACAAAACAATCGATAAGGAAATACACTGCTACCTGAATCCACAATGCTCTGTATTCTGTAATAATATCGTTCAGAGTTGCTCCCATGGAATTTATTTTCACAAAACCGTTGACACCGAATGTGGAAGGGAAAAGCCATGATATTGCTTTCCATGGACCTGCCAAAGAACTTGATGGCCACAGAATACCACTAAGCATCAGCAGCGGTACTGATGAGAACACAATAATTAGAATCACATTCTCACGATAACGTATCAAACAGGATATTGTCATCGCAAAGAAAATGCACGCTAATAAGTAAGGGATTAGCAGTCCAATCAAGTCGCGTGGGAGTCCGATTTGTATAAAATGGAACATGTGCGGAATGACAAGTGTTATGTATGCACCTACTACTGCATAGATTAGGAAATAACTCATTCCCTTTCCGAAGATGATTCGGAATATTCCATTATAATGCTTCTCGATAGGAATCAACAGCTGATAACGATTGTTCTCGCGTGTTGTGCCAGCAGACAGTCCTATACCAAGTAGCAATGTCTGCTGAATGATGAGCACCAGTACTGCTGGTAGCAGATATGAGCCATAGCCTTCCTGCGGGTTAAACATAGCAATGTATTCTGTCTTCATTGGTGCTTTGGTCAAAGCATCTTCACGGTCGGTATAGTTACCCAACTTCTTGACCAGTATTTCTGAACCCATGCTTAGGGATACGTCAGTAAGCGAAATCATCAGCCCTTTGTAGTACAGGATACCGCTCATATCAGCATATAGTCCGACGTGTGTCTGACGGTTGTTCTGTATGTCGTCAGAAAAATCGGAAGGTATAGTGATTATTCCACGACATTTCTGCAGTCGTATCATTTCTTTGGCTTCTTCCATGTTATTAGCATAGCAGAAGACTTTTATTCCTTGCGTCGCATCCAGTTTGCGAATAAATTCACGGCTCAGGGACGTATGTGAATTGTCAATGATGACGGCAGGTACATCTTTTACTGATTCGTTGGTGTATATCCATGAATAAAGCACGGGGTAGAGTAGGGGTACGAGGAAGAAGAATATTAGCACTCCTTCATCCTTGAAAGCAAGTTTGCTCTCTTCTACAAAGATGTACAATGCATCGTGCAAAGCATTAATCAAACCTCTTTTTTTTCTTGTCATGGTATGTAAATATATGAAGAGAGTACCTTTTTTATTTTACTAAGCATCAGCAATGGCAGGAGAATAAATCCAACCAGAGCAAGGAAATATGGCCATGAATAATAGACAGGGAATCCGTTGAGTACATTCATCTGATAAATCATGAAATAACTGCGGATTGGAAACATCCATGAAAGAGCTTGCAGTGGTGGATCCATTGCCGTGACAGGAAACGTGAAACCAGCAACAGAAAAACTCAACACAGCCCAAAGTGCGCTGACACTCATCGACATTCGCAATGAAGGCACCAGTCCGAACACAAAGATGCCGAAACCTTGTGCCGCCAACACCAATACCAGTCCGAATATTATCAAGAACAGCCAGCTACAGTTGTGCGGGAATGAATGGGCATAGTACAGCCAATATTCAAATGTCCATATAATTAGCGACCAAATCAAAGTCTGTGGCAGCATTTTGCCTATTATTGCAATAACAATATTGTTGTTCGCTCTTTTCAGCCACATTTTGGCATGTTCAAATTTTATTTCTGCACCAATTGAATAGGTGGTTATCAGAAATATGAACAAAGCCAGACTGGCTGGTATCATGGTTGTGCTTAGATACACATTGTAGCTTAGCCAAGGATTGTTTGTTGGATGCACATCGGTGGTTATTGGTTGCAGGAGGGCTTTTATCTGTTTTTCCGTTAGTCCTCTTGCCTGCATCTGTGCTGCACCAAAAGCTGCCTGCCCCAATGTGGCAATGGCTCGCATGTCTTTATAGGTAAGTGAACCTGCCACCATTACGGTTGAATTGTAATAGAATGATATTGTTGGCTGACGTTGAGCTATCAACTTAGCCTCTGTTCCAGCAGGAATATAAAAGAAAGCATAAATCTCTCCTTTTTGTACTGCTTTGCGTGCTTCGCTCACACTTTGGTAGTGTGCTACAATATGTGATTCCTGAAAAGCATCAAGATTGCGCATCAGTTTGCGGCTGGTGGCAGACTGGTCTTCATCAACAATACCGACAGGCATATCCGTAGGCAGTCCTTCTCCCATCAGGTTCGTGAAGAAAAAGATGAGAAAAAGAGGAATTGCCACCATGCACGCCCAGTATATTGGCTTACTCGCCAACAGACTGCATTCTGCCTGCATGACAGCAAATAATGCCTTTAGGTTTTTCATTTATGTTTCAGAATGAGTGACATACCTGGACGCAAGCCTTCAACCTTTGTAAGCGGATGAGCACGGACTTCAAATGTTTTCAAGTCATACTGTCCGTTTGCCTTTGTTGCCTTCCATACTGCGTATGTGCCTTGGTCTTTTATAAAATAGATTTGCATCTCAATTGTCTTATCAAAGGCAGGAATATAAGCCTTTATCTTGTCGCCTGTCTTCATGCCTTTCATCTGATCCTCGCGCACATTAAACGTACCCCAAGTGTCGTTTGTCATGGCAATATTCATGATAGGTGAACCTGTACCGACAAGTTCGCCGACTTTAGGGAATACTTCGCTGACCTCGCCATCGAATTGTGCTTTTTGTATGGTTTCTTTCTGCATAGAATTGAGCAGTTTCACATTGCCTTGAGCCATTTTCACTTGCTGTTCTGCAGCTTTCTTTTCTTCGCTTCTGGCACCGTTTACAGCCATGTCGTATTGACTTTTTGCAGCCTGCTCCTGTGCTTGAAGAGCCTGATAATTTGCCAACAACTCATCACGTCTTTGTGCCGACATAACACCTTCTTCATAAAGCCTGTTCACACGTTCGTATGATTTTTTGGCAATGTCCAATCCTGCCTTCGCCTGTTGCCAGATTTGGTATGCAGCCTGAATTTGTTCTTGACGCGCACCATTATTCGCCATCTGGCTTAATGCACTGGCAGCTCCTTCGGCTGCCGTAGCACTTTCTTTCTGTGCGTTTACCTCTGGTGCATCTAATATGGCTACTATGTCACCAGCCTTTACTTTATCGCCTTCTTTTACTTTCAGTTCCAAAATACGTCCTGGTACTTTACTTGAAATGCGATATTCAGAAACTTCTACTTGCCCTTGAATAACTTCTTCACTCTTTCCGAGGAAAAGATAACCGAGCAGGGCAACTACTCCGATTGTGCCTAATAAGGCTCCTATTGCAATAAGAATATTCTTATGCTGTGATTCTGCACTCATTTTTTATTTTATTTAATTCTTTAATACTTTATCATTCCCAATGCTTTTCTGAGTTCTGATGATGCTACCCGCAATTCTATCAGGGCATCAATCTTCTGAGTATTTGCTGTGAGCCATGCTGTCTGTGCTTCAAGCACGTTTGATGTTGTCATCACGCCTTCCTTGAAACCGAGATTTGCTGCACGGAGGTTTTCATCAGCACTCTTAATGTTGCGCTGCGTCATGTCAACTCTTTTCTTGGCTTCATTCAGTTTGAAGTCGTTTTGGTTGACTTGCAGATGAATCAGTTCCTTCGCGTCAGCCAATTCCATGGATGCTATATTTGAAGCGGCTTTTGCAGCACGAATCTTATATTTGGTTTCAAACCAGTTCCATACAGGAATCTGCACAGCCACACCTACATTCCATAAACCGCTAAATTTCTTTTGGAATCCATTTAAGACATTCGGATTGGAAATAGTGTATCCTCCTGTCAATGCGAGCGATGGCAAATAGTCGGCAGTTGCAAGTTTTATGCCTTGTTTAGCAATGTCGGTTGTATTCTCGAGCATTTTTATTTCAGGTCTGTTTGCCCATGCCACATCGAGGTTTGATTCTGGAATCTGTAGGTCGTCGGTCAAGTCCTGATCATCTTCATCGGCGAGTGCTATCTGACTTTCGATAGGCAGACCAATGATTTGGCACAATGCCATTCTCGACAGGCTTAATCCGTTATCCACTTGTGTAACAGCCATTTCAGCCTCATTTACCTTCACATCTACGCTCAATCCGTCAGCCTTTGTGGCAACACCTTCTTCAATCATCTTCTTAACATCACCGTCAAGAGTTTTTACAAGGTCAAGAAAGTTTTTAGCCAATGCCAACTTATGCTTTAGGGAGACTACGAGCCAGTATGCTCTTTCCGTGTTGATGAGCAATTCTTGTTCTTTAGCTTCTGTCTGGTTGGCTGTCAACTGCATGTTTATGTCGGCAATCTTGTTGAGCGCTGTCAGTCGTCCTCCCAGAAAGATAGGTTGTGTCAGAGCTATTGAACCTATCCACATGTTTTTGGTGTCGGTGCGAAAGGCATCGCTTATCTGGTTGCCAACCTCATTAAGGTTGTTTGCTACGAGAGGAGCAGCTGCCTGTAAGTCTTCAAGTCCCTTCGCCAGTGCTGCGGCTTGCTGAGCCGTGATGATTCCTTGTTGAGTTAAATCAGAAATCACCCCAGGAATATTTAGACCTTGCACGAACGAGTTGAAGTTGTTGACAGTAGTTGTTCCTAACGAGCCTAAGGCTGCTTTTTGATTGTCGTTCAGCAATGAAATTTCCTTGCTTGTGTAGAGATAACTGCCAATAGCTGAAATCTTTGGCAGGTATTGAGTGCGTGCAATGTCCTTTGCATCTTTTGCAGCACTTTGCTTCATGCGGGCAATGGCTATCTGCTTATTATTTTTCAAAGCCATATCCTTGCATTGGTCGAGTGTCAGCATTTGGGCATTTGTTGCAACTGGAACAATAAACTGTGCAACAGCCATCATGATACTGATGTAAAAATATCTTCTAAATTGATTCATATTCAACGATTCTATTATTAAAAAACGTAAATTTTGGCAAAGGTACACTTATTTAGGTTATAAAAAAGCAAATACAGCCGATTATAACATTTTTTATTAAATTTTATTTGAGAATTGCACACCCGCTAACTTCTATGCGCAAAATAACCTCACAATCTTACAATCTCATGACCTCATAACCTCATAACCTCATAACCTTAAAAGCCCTCTTCTCCTCCTTATCTCCTCCTTATCTCCTCCTTAAGTCCTCCGTAGAGTAGAGTTTTACCAAGAGATTTCCTATAGGCAAGGTGCACGAAAGGTAGCTTTCAGAGAGAACTTATCAGTTGCAATTTGAGTTTCACCGTTTTGTTGTCGTTTAGCGGCAAACATGGCATAAAACCGTTTTCCAAACCACACAATTCATCGCCAATCTGCATTATGCGGCATGTGAAATCGAAAATCTTTTCACGCTTGAGCGATGTTACAAGCTTGTCCTCATCGTAGTCATTGTTCTGGATTATAGCCATCAACTGGAATACATCGTTCATCGTGGCAGTCTTTGCTGCAATATCGGTTTTCAGTTTTCTTATCATCTTGTAGATTGCCTCGTAAGCATCATTTTCGTTGTAGTGTGGCACATCATACTTTGAACCCACGATTTCGGTCAACTGCTGAGCCTTGCAGAAAGTATTATACTGCGACTGCTCTCTCTCGGTCAGTTTCACTTGTGTAATTGGACGGGAATGTATCAGGTCGTGCAACTGCTGATGCAGAACATACAGGGTTTTTATCGTCACCTCGCGTGAAACCTTGCGCATTTTAGCCTTTGTGTAGAGTTCCACTATGTTGTCATCAGCCAGTTTTATAATCTTGTTCCTACCGAGCGTCTTCAGTTGCTCTGCTTCTTTGCTTTTACTGGCAATAACATAGTCGGCAATCCTCAGAGCATTCAGCTCATAGCCCAACAGTTTCCAAATTTTCTCTTTCCACAAATTGGTTTTTATTTCCTTCATCATCAGTCCACCGTATGGAGAATAAAACGTTACAAACCCGCGTTGATGAGCCAGTTTCATAAATTCTGCACTGGTGCGGCACCAGCTACCGTGAACATGGACAATGTCGGGCATCTCCTTGTAGAGCAATTTTAAAAACATGTTCCTATTGAATATGCAGCTGAAACGCTTCAACTTCATCTGTTTCACCTCTGCTGAAGGCACGTCAATATGCTTGTCCGTCAGCACTATGTTCTCAGTTTCGGGAGCAATCCTATTCGTCAAATCCAGCACAGCGACCAGATTCTTCTTCACGTTATCACCCAGTAAAATATGTAATATTTTCATTTATAAACAAATTAACGCGCAAAGATAAGAAAAAACTGCATTAATGAGTCAAAAATTGAAATTAATAATTAATAATTAAGTTTATTTAGGGATTGTCGCAAATTAAGCGAAATAAACCTAACGATTTGATTGCCATTGTCATAAAGTTTTTGTATCTTTGCATAGAATAATGAAAAATCCCCCAAACTGCTTTGCAAGGCTTGTTTTGGGGGAAACGAAAA
>JAZLKO010000067.1:0-2943 GCA_045597685.1 Prevotella sp. | reverse complement strand
AAATCGAAAAGCAAAGTGTCGGGATAACCATTGTGAACAAATATGTCAGGTTCGTAGTCCACAAACATTAGATCTTGAGCCTGCAAACCAACAAATGGCAAAGAGAATACCATTATTAGAATAAGAAATCTTGTTTTCATTGTAATTATCTATTTTTAAATTGTTGTTATTCATCCGAGGGACAATCTTGTTGTATGACAGCGAATTCTCCGCCTTGCTGAACCTCAAACGGTCCTATTATCTCAAATGTGTCTGCAACCCGAAATGTAACTTTGTCAGTATTTGACACAACGGGCCCATTGATAGTTGATGTAATAGAGATAGATTTTTTCACTGCATAGTCGAAATTGACTAAATCCGACCGGCATGCTATGATTTCTTCAGTTTCACAATCCCATCCCAATTGATAAACATTAATATAGTTAATGGTCATGGTATCTGTATCGAACCAATCAGGAGACCAAATATCACCATTCCAATGGCCTGCATAGCTGTCAATGGCATAATTGGCCTTTAGAATCAATGGATGGCATGGGATATGTTCTTGATCTGTATAACTATTCACTAACCGTCCGTCCAGAAACCAATACACATGATTTGGCATCCATTCGCAGCCAAACGTGTGCCATCCACTTAAATCCTCAGATGAATGTGGAACTACCGGAAAATTACGTGCAAAACTTTCACTTTCATGATTTGGCGAATGGCCTGAGAGATTATGATATATTCCTGTCGTAAACACTCTTGCCGTGTCTTCTACTGAAGGAGGATTCGTGTTTCCACTACTTGCATACATTAAATGTCTCGTATGTTCAAAGATATCGATTTCCTCATAGAACTTATCTGTTGTTGAATCAGGATCAGCAGCATACAGCCAAAAGGCAGGGAAAGCACCCTTATGCACAGGTAACTTGCACTGGATTTCAAAATACCCGTAACGGAAAATGCCTGTCTCTGGTGTCCTGTGGGGAGAATTCCTATCGATGTAATTTATCGTACCCGAAAAATAATACAATCCATTGCTGGAAGGATACCCATTCGGCCACATCCAGGAAGGCAAATCATAGTCGTTATCAGGTATCCTTCCTTCAGAATCGTACTCGGCAACCAATTCCATGCATTGGTTCGTTACATCAATTTGGCTTTGGCTTGGTTGATATACCTGATGCCCGTTTTCAGAAGTAACCCCACTACCAGGATAAGCTCTCCATGTTTGGCTAGGGTTCACAAAGCTCTGTTGGCCCCATTGCCAATAGGAACTCCCTTCATCGAAGTTTTCATTCAACACACAACGCCAGTTCAAGTCGTTGGTGTCAATCTGCGCCATCATGTTCATACTAAGCAACATCATGCCGCAAAGGTAAATAAACTTTTCCATGGTTGTAAGTCTTTTTATGGTTTCTCAGGTTCCAACAGTCCGTTTTCCTCCAGCGCCTTGCGGAGAATGTCTATTTTCTGGCGCTGTTCCTTCACGGTTTCTATCAAGAATACGGTCAAGGCATCGTAGTCAAGGTAAAGCATGCCGTTCTCATCGGCAGTGACCGCTTCCGGCAGCACTTCCTTGACCTCCTGAGCGGAAATTCCTATCCGGCGGCTTCCGCCTCTGCTTCCGCCGTTCTCTTCGTCATCAGGCGTATACCAGATGCCGGTGATGCTGTCGAGGACGGCGCCAGCATCGGTAACCTTGCTGCTCTCCGATTGAATGCTGCTATCAGATGCCCGCCAACTTCCTCTCTTGTACACGTAGCCATCGCCGGTTACGAAGAAGCGGTGGTCGTACTTGTCGCTTGGATAGGACACTATCCAGCATTTGCCTTTCATGGCGTTGGGTGAGGCTATAGTAACCCATTTCCAGTCTTCTGTGCTTGGGTGATTGAAATGGACGCAGCCTGATGGATAAATCTGCGTGCCCACATTCCAGCTGCCCGACAATGTGCCGAGGCTGATTTGTCCATCATTCTGTATTTTCATCTGGGCTTGTGCCGCCACTGAAAGCAGCACGATGGCGAATGTAAATAATGCTTTTTTCATGATGTTTGAGATTTTAGTGATAATTGCAATAATTTAATTATGTGTTTGTTAATCCGTTACCGTAAACTCGCCATAATACTCATCCCCGTTGGAGAGGGTGAAGGTGACGATGTAATCCCCTGCATTGGGAATGTAATACTGGATGCCGTTAGGCGTAAGCAGCGAAGTGCAGTTTACCAAGGCTCCTGTGGCTGTCGTGATTTCGATTGCGACCTGTCCGAGGTTCTCGCTGAAAGAAACTGTAAGAACATGATTGTCAATGGTAAGATAAATAGCACAGCCTTTGTCTGAACCATTATCTGCACCAGCTTTCTTAATTATTTCAATAGGTGTTCCTTTTCCTTTCTCATTTTCCATTCCAGCCACACCACTAGCGTAGCACAATGCTCCTGAAAGGATGAAACAGAGCATCAGAACTAATGTTTTTGTTTTGTTCATAGTTTTTTGATTTAAAACAGCACAAAGATACTACGCTATGCCTATCGCTGTCAAGAAAAACAATGTTCGGAAATGTTCGGATTTTTTTGATAAATTTAATTATCAATCTGTTATGTATTGATTTGCAAAACTCCGCAACAAAACGGGAAGTGATTCTTCTGTTCCAAATATCTGTTTTAATTTTCTGTTGCGTTCATTGATGGTGTTGTAAGCACGCTGCATCAACGCCGAGACATCGGCATCGGTCAGGCCGAGCAGATAGAGGCAGCAATAGTCGAGGTCGCCGTTGGTGAGTTTCGGATAGGCCTGCTTGAGACGGACGGTAAACTGGTTGAAATGGAAATCTGTTGCGTATCGAAGTTCATTGATCTGTTTCTTGCTCAAAGCATAGTTTGCATAAATTGAGCATTTCATTTGCGCTTTAAACTTCCCTTCTTCAACTCTCCCCATAATAAGCTGGTAAACAGGCTCATC
>JAZLKO010000066.1:0-10050 GCA_045597685.1 Prevotella sp. | reverse complement strand
CGGGCGATGAGGTTTGCGTGCAGAGTTTTACGTTCTGTGCAAGCTCGCATCCGATTACCTATCTTGGCGCGAAGCCGGTGTTCATCGATTCGGAAACTGAGACTTGGAATATGGATCCGGAGCTGCTGGAGAAGGCGATTTTGGACCGCTTCGAGAAGACGGGCAAGTACCCGAAGGCCATCATCCCGGTGGCTCTGTATGGTATGCCGTACCGTATCGACCGCATTATGGCGATAGCCGACAAGTACGGGATTCCGGTGGTTGAGGATGCCGCCGAGGGCTTCGGAAGCCGCTATGACGGTCAGGTGCTGGGGACGTTAATCCCCTTCGGGGCTTTTCCTCCTTCGCACCTCGGCAATTGAAGCAAGCTTCATTGCGCTCGGTTTGGCGTCGGTTCGGACGCTATGGCGTGCTGTCGTTCAATGGCAACAAGATGATTACGACTTCGGGCGGTGGCGCGCTGATTTGTCACGATGCGGTGGACAAGAAGAATGTGGTGTATTATGCTACCCAGGCCCGTGTGGCGTATCCGTATTATCACCACCAGAATATCGGTTTCAACTACCGTCTGAGCAATGTGTGCGCGGGTATCGGCATCGGCCAGATGACTGTTGCGGATGCGCATATCGCCCATCATAAGCACGTGCAGGGGTTGTACGAGAAGCTGCTTGCGGACGTTCCGGGGGTTCACGTGCATTGCCAGCCCGAGGACGGCAGGTTCGATTCGAACTACTGGCTCTGCACTATTACTCTTGATGCGGATGTGCATGTCGTGGGGCAGGAGAATGTGTATAAGGAGGTGATTACCAAGGCTGTGGGTGGTGCTGCCGGTGTGCTTCAGATTCCTGATTCGCCGGTGACGGACTGCCAGCCGAACGATAACATAGAGGCCCTGCGCGACTATTTGGACAAGGCGGACATCGAGGCCCGTCCCGTCTGGAAGCCGATGCACAGGCATCCGGTATATTGCGAAGGGGCGGAGGAAGTGCCGTTCGCGGATGGTTGCGGCTGTGGTGCTGGTGTTGCTGCCGGTGTTGGTGATGGGGCTGTCGGTTGCGGCTGTGGTGTCGGTGTTGCTACCGGTGCTGGCTCGGGTGCTACTGGTTGTGGCGTCCGCTGCCTTGAAGGCCCGAAGATGGCCGCCTATGTCAATGGCGTTTCCGAGGCTGTCTTCAAGGTGGGAATGTGCCTCCCCGCCGGCCCGTATGTCTCCGATTCCGACGTCGAATACATCGTCGAGAGCATCAAGGGGGCGATAAAGTAGTGGTTTCAAAGCCATCCGCAGCAGAAATAGTGGCCCGCAATATATGACCCACGAAGAAAGCTGGAACGCATTCATTGATGAGCTTCGGGCATACGTTCAGGAGCATCATCATGGTTCGACAAGCTCACCACGGGCTTTCCGAACAAGCAGCACACTCGCCTACTCTCGAAGGAGAAATACACCCGCAAGAAAATCAATGACGGTACGCTGGAGGATATGTTTTGAAGTCTGAAGAGGAAGTATTTGACATCAGATACGCCTCTTAGTTGAGCACGGAAGTTCTTTATCTTGCAGTTGAAGGATTCTGCAGAAGCATTGGTGGAACGGTTGTCGAAGAAGTTGAGTATTTCCCTTTCGTTGTCGAAGAAAGTCTGGGCAATGACCTTGAACGACTTGAAGCCGGAGTCTTCCTCAGCAGTGAACCACTTCGATAGTTTTGTTGCAGCAAGGGAACGTCTTGGAGTGTTGGTGAAGACTTTCCTGAGACCGTCGGTTAGCCAATAGGCCTCTTTTAGGTCAGGATATTGCTCGAATAGTATCTTTGCTCTCTCATGTTGCGATTGCGTCCACTTCTCGGCAGACTTGAATAGCAGATATCTGCTTCTCAACTGGTTGTAAAGGTGACGGTGTCGAAGTTGCAGCAGATGCTGAGTCATCAAGTGAAACTCTTTCAGCTGGAAGTCACGTTATCACAATTGAACCTGTGATGTCAGGTGACGCTGGGAACTCACTTTCAATCACGATTGACAATGATGAGAAGGTTTCTGGAAACGTTCGTGAGGGTGCATCTTACACTCACAACGCTGTGGCTAACTTCTCGCTCAATTGTAGTTACGTTGGTGGTTTCTAAGCCAAGATGTCAATTTTCGGGCTCGGTAGGGCATTTAGACTCTGACTAATGACTCTGAGCCATTATCAATTGTCAATTATCAATTAATGCCTTGGCATTTACTGAACCCCTTTTTTATTATTAAACCCGATTTGGGTTAAATTAAGATTTTAGTATAGGTGAGTTTTGCAAAGCCATTGGACTGTGTTATGAGTTAAAAAATCATAAACTCTAAATACGAAACTCTATACTCTAAACACTTTTTATTACTTTTGCGGTCGATTTATGAAAATTTGAACAAATTAGTTCGCGAATTGACAAAAAAAATCTATTATGGCAGATATTGACAATGCATCAGGAGCTAAGTCTCATGCTATTACAAGCAAGGAACAGATTCCTGCATTCAACTTGTTTATCCAAAACTCCATTGTAAAAAACTGGAACAGGAATGCGCTTACTGACTTTCAGGGCGTCACGCTACAGTTTCATGACGTGGCTCGGAAGGTAGAAAAACTGCATATTATATTTGAAAATTCAGGCATTGAAAAAGGTGATAAGATTGCTCTGTGTGGAAGAAATAGTGCGCATTGGGCAACTGCCTTGATTGCTACTCTTACATACGGTGCGGTGGCTGTCCCATTATTGCATGAGTTTACTGCGGAACAGATTCACAACTGCGTGAATCATAGTGATGCAAAACTGCTGTTTGTCGATGACTACGTGTCCACGGTAATAAAAGCTGACAAAATGCCAAACCTGTTGGGCATTATCAATCTGCCAGATTTTTCTCTGCATACTTGCCGAAGCGAACAATTAGAGAATACGCGGGAAAACCTGAATGCGCTGTTTGGTAAGAAGTATCCTATGAGTTTCACAGGAAATAATATAAAGTATTACCAAAATAATGATCCTGATGATTTGGCTCTGATCAACTACACGAGTGGTACAACAGGTAAACCTAAGGGTGTGATGGTGCCATACCGTGCAATATGGAATAATACGGATTTTGCGATAGAGGTTATGGGCAAGACAATGTATCCTGGCGACACTCATGTCAGCATGTTGCCGCTGGCTCACATGTTCGGTTTGGCATTCGACCTGCTGTTTCCATTCTCAGCGGGTGCCCATATTCATTTTTTAGGTAGAATACCTTCACCACAAATTGTGACAAAGGCTTTTGCTTCAGCAAGACCAAAACTGGTTATATCCGTGCCATTGGTAATCGAAAAGATTATTACTAAAAAGGTGTTCCCAAAACTGCATACAAACAGGATGCGTATGCTGATGCGCACCCCAGTGATATCAAAGAAGATAAAAGAAAAAATTCGTGCTGGTGTGATGAACGTGTTTGGCGGAAACTTCTATGAACTGATTCTTGGTGGTGCAGCGTTGAATAGGGAAGTGGAACAGTTCCTGCGCGACATGAAGATAGCTTATTGCGTTGGTTATGGTGCAACAGAATGTGCTCCGCTGATAGCCTATACACATTGGATGGACATGAGACCAGGCAGTTGCGGTAAGATGATAAATAATATGGAGATATGCATTGACAGCAACGACCCTTCTATTCTGCCTGGAGAAATTCTCGTAAAAGGTTTCAACGTGATGTTAGGCTATTATAAAGAACCAGAACTGACAAAGGAAGTGCTTGACGAGAACGGCTGGTATCATACTGGCGACTTAGGAGTGATTGATGATGACGGTTTTATTTTTATAAAAGGTCGTATAAAAAACATGCTTCTCAGTTCGAACGGACAGAATATCTATCCTGAAGAGATTGAAGAAAAACTTAATTCGATGCCGTATGTGCTGGAAAGTGTTGTGGTTCAGCGTGAAGATAAACTCGTGGCACTTGTCTATCCAGATTTTGAAGAGATGAAGACTGCAAATCTGGAATTCAATAATCTTTCAGTATTTATGGAAGATAACCGCAGTAAACTGAATAGTGAGCTGCCTGCCTATTCAAAGATTTCGAAGATAGAGCTTAGAGATACGGAATTTGAAAAAACGGCAAAGAAAAGCATCAGAAGATTCCTTTATAAATAATAAGGTGTATCAGATGAGGGTTATCGTTATCGTTATCGTTGTGACGGTGTGCTGCCATGTTTCTGCGGCAGTATATCCCGATGATTTTAAGAATGGCTGGTCGCAGTTCGTAGGCAAGACAATAACTTTCAACCAGAGATTATATTTGTGCGCTCGGCATTCAAAATATGCCGACAGAATGTATGTAGGTTACAAACGACTCAGATGTGCAGAAGAATGCGGTGTAGATGAATCCAAGGATTTAATCTACATGACCAATAGTAACACGACGGATTTTGAAGTGCCTGCTGGAGCATACGTGGATAATCTGACTGCATACGTAAATTCGGAAAGGAGCATCAGTGTCAGAGGACAGATAGATTGGCATTATGATGACAATACCACACCACCTGACGTTGGCGGAAGGCTTAAAGTTGTGACCGCAAATCTTCAGAAATATTTTTATAATTGGGAGAAGTCATCGTTTGCAGAATGTTCCTCAAATAAGGAGTTCAACAATCAGACAAACAAGATTGTTGCAGGACTGCTGGCGATGGATGCCGATATTTATGCCGTTCAGGAGATAGAAGAGACATCTGATGCCATAGAATGCCTTACCGATGCTATGAATACGGAATATGGAGCAAATGTTTATAGCTTTGTCAAGGACTCATGGAATAATTACAATTACAGTAAATCGGCTTATATCTACCGTAGCGACAAACTGAACCTGATAGGAGAAAATATGTCGGGGACGGCAAACAACGACTATGTGTATGTTTATCGTATGCGCATTCAATGTTTTCAGGAAAAACTTACTGGTGAAAAGTTTGTCGTCAGCGTTAATCATTTCAAGGCTAAGGGTAGTGGAGATGATACCGACAATACCCGCATGGAAAATGTGACAAACCTGGTGAACAGGTTAAGAAACAATGATTTCGGCGATGAAGATGTGCTTATTGTAGGCGATTTGAATAATTACACCAAAGAACAACCATGTCAGTATTTGGTTGCCAATGGTTATGTCGACCAAATGATGAAATATGCACCAGACGGTTATTCTTATTGCTTTGACAGCTTGGTGGGTTATCTCGACCATGCTTTTGCAAATCAAAGTATGAGCAATCAGATTACGGGTGCTGCTCCTTTTCACATAAACGCGAATTATAGTCCAAACTATTACGATTTCAAGTCGAGCAATACTACTATGCATCGCTACTCCGACCATGATCCATTGATAATAGGTATTAATCTGTATGTGAGAGGTGATGCAAATTGTGATGGAATAGTCAACGTGAATGATATTACAACGATTTCATCGTATATTTTGGACGGTGTTGCCAGCCCTTGGAGCAAAGCCAATGCCGATGCCAACAATGATGGAGTAATCAATGTCAATGACATAACCACTGTAGCGAATATAATTCTCAACAGATAGAAATTGAATTTAAGACATAAGATCAAAATCATCTTTGTGCATTCTGCGAAAATTAAATGAAAATTAGAATTATGAAAAAAATTATTAGCACATCAAAGGCTCCTGCAGCAATAGGACCTTACTCACAGGCAATTGAACTTAATGGAACATTATTTGTATCTGGCCAGTTGCCAGTTAATCCTACAAACGGCAATATGCCAGAAAGCATAGAGGAACAAACACAGCAGTCGATGGAAAATATCGATGCCATTCTTGAAGAAGCAGGTCTGACATTCGATGATGTAGTGAAAACAACAGTTCTCCTTGCCGATATTAACGATTTTGCAGCAATGAATGGTATTTATGGAAAATTCTTTACCAATACAAAACCGGCAAGAGCATGTTTTCAGGTTGCCGCTTTGCCAAAAGGTGCAAAAGTGGAAATCGAAGCCGTAGCAGGAAAGTAAGCCTGAGGTTTTTAGGTTTTGAAGTTTTAAGGTCTTGAGGTTTCGAGACCTTATTTTTTGTTAAAAAATACTAATAACTATTGATTTTTATCAATATTGTGTTATATTTGCGCCCAAATTAAAACTTTTGTTTACAAAACAATTTTATTAACTCTAAAACAATTATTTATGAGACTCAAAAAATTACTTATTTTGTGTGTTTCTTTGTTCTTTTGCGTGCAGTTATCTGCAGCAGAATGGGTAAAGCCTGTTTTCGAAGTTGCAACATTGTCAACTTACACTCCAGGTGATACTCTTTATATGTATAACAAAGAAGCTGGAGGATTCTTTTCTCCATTCGCTGAAACAGGTTCTCCTTATTGGGGAACACGCGCAGGTATCCGCACAAGCGATGGTGCGCAAGTTATTATCATTAAGGCTACCGAAACTGATTTTCCGGAGTTGGTAGAGAGAGTGCCAGGTCAGGACTGGACAGAATGGGATGGCAAAACAGTTATCATTCATAACTACGTGCCTTCAAAGAGCCGCTGGGATGACTTGTGGTTTGGCATTGGCGACAGCGTGACATTATGGACTGACCGTACAAATAACTCAGCTAGCAATACCAATTTCGTGTTTGAAATAGAGGCTGTTGGTAATGGTGCCTACAAATTCAAGGCTTCTCATAAAGCCCCTGCTTACGATGACCCTGCCGCTGATGATCATGCACTCGGTTATGTAGGTGTTGTACCTTCACGTGGCAATAACGAACTTTATTTCTGTGGCAATATTCTTGAAGAAACTTGTGCAACTGAATGGTATTTCGTATCACAAGAAGATTATGCTAAGGCAGATTTAGAAACTTATTCTGCAGAAATGGCACGTTATAATGCCGCACTCAGGCTGAAGGCTGCTATTGAGAAAGCTCAAAGCGAATGCCCAGGAATTGACATTTCTGCTCAAATCTTAGTTTATGAGAATACAAATTCAACTTTGGAAGAACTCGAAGCTGCAATCGAAGCTGTTAACGTTGCTGTGTTAGAATACAATTCAGGTAGTGCAAGTGTTGATAATCCAAAGGATTTGTCATCATTGATTGTTAACCCTAATTTCGACACAATTGGTGACTTTACAGGTTGGGAAGGTACAGCGTTTGGTGCTGGTGGTACAACTGCTGCATGTGCAGAACACTATGACAAGACTTACGACACATACCAGACACTTAAGGGAGCTCCACTTGGCGTGTATGCTTTGAAGGTTAATGGATTCTACCGTGCAGGTAGTACAGATGCATCATATCAGAATTTCAAGAACAATAATCCATGTATAAATGATGCAAAATTGTATGCTGTGAATGGTACAGATACACTCAATACACCAATAATGAATAACTTTGCTGGTATCTTACCAAACAATCCATTAGGATGTGGACAGGAGACCAGTATTACTGATGGTGACTATACTTATTACGTTCCTAATTCAATGGCAGACGCTGTGGTGTATTTCGATGCAGGCTATTACAACGACAACGTTGTATATTTCGCATCAACTGATGGTGCTCCAAAGATTGGTGTAGCAAAAAGTACTCATATTACTACAGACTGGTCGATTTACGACAAGTTCTCATTGACATTCTACGGAAATGCACCTGAGTCGTATCAGTTCTGGATGGACAAACTGACAGAAAATTTGCCAGATTATTCAGAAGAAGAGCACATAACAGCTTCATATCTTGACACATTCAACAGCACAGTAGAACAATATAAGGTAGCTACAACTTATGAACAAGTAATTAGCAACCACAAGGCGATAGAATCTGCAAAAGACTCTGTTGAAGCTAATGTTGCTGCATGGAAAGCATACGTGGCACTTGCAGAGAAGGCTCTTGAAGAATGTGGTTCTGGTCAGCTTGTAGGAGATGATGCTGATATTCTTGGTGACTATCTGGATTTGGACTATCAAGACATTATTGCAGTTCACGAACTGACAACTCCTGAAATTATTGCTGAAACAGAAAAACTGCAGAAGATGTATGAAACCGCAGTAGAAAATTGTCTGTTGCCTGGTACCGACTTTACATCAAAACTCGTCAACCCAGACTATTCACAAGGAACTACAGGTTGGAGCGGAACATACACAGCAGTCAGCAATAGCTGTGCTGAATCTTGGAACCAGTCATCATTCGACATGTATCAGATAGTAAAGGGCGCGCCAGTAGGCTGCTACAAAATTTCTGTACAGGGCTTCTATCGTGAACTCCGTGGCGACAATGCATGGAACGCATACTTCTACGATGATGGAACTCCTAAGGGTGAAATAAAATCAAAGGCTTACGTATATTTGAATGAAGCCCAAACACCTTTTGTTAATGTATTTGAAGAAAAAGTAGCTGCAGGTTCTCTTTATAGCGATGATGATTCTAATCACTTTTACACAGATCCTAACGGTGAATATGAGTATCCAAACAACATGACTAATGCTCATCAAGCATTCGATGCAAATCTATATGTAAGTTATGCATTCGGACTTGTTGCACAAAAGGGTGACGTAATGCGTATTGGTATAAAAGGAAATACAAGTACAGGCGGTGACTCTTGGGCAATCTGGGATAACTTCCGCTTGACTTATGAGGGATTCAATGCTGAAATCATCAAGCCTGTGCTTGAGGAAAAAATCAATACATTTGCTGTTGAAGGTCAGATGGGATGTGACGTAAAGGCAGAAGCTGAAAAAATACTTGCAGCAGCTAAGGAAGCTTTGACATCAAATGATGGACAAGTGATGTTTGCAGCATTAGCAGATATCTATAAATACGAGAGCAAGGTGACTGAGTCAATCGCTCTGTTTGCAAAACTTGTTGATCAATACACTATTCTGCTTGACGTAATCAGTGCTTCAGAAGCAGATGAAGAAACTAAGACTGCAGCAACCCTCCTTTGGAGCGAAATCGACAATGCATTGATGGCCGGAACATACACAGATGCAGATGCAAAGGCAAAGCTTGAGGAAATTGCAGCAATGATTATCAAGTTGAAGTTGCCTGCAGGTTATCAGGATGCAACGGATGAAAATCCAGTTGACTTCACAAGTGTAATCAGCACTCCATGTTTTGATAAAGAAGGTGTAAACTCTGTAGAAGGTTGGACAATCGAAGGTTCAGCTGCTGGTTACAACTTCGGAAATGATGATGTTCAGAAAAGTGCGCTTGCACTTGAATTCTATGAAAAGGGTGACTACAACATGTATCAGTCATTCACTGGTATGCCAAACGGAACATACAAGGTTGAGATGAGTGCATTCTTCCGTATGGGAACAAGCGAAGCAGACTATGCAGCATATCAGAATAAAGAGAAAGGACATGCAATTATGTATGCCAAGACAACAGAAAGCGACTCTATCGAAAACTACGTTCGCTTACGTGCTTCTGACTCTGCTTTAGAAATGATTGGGGTTGGTTCAGAATTCCAGCAGGAAGACGGAACATACGTTCCTAACGATATGGTATCAGCAGTAGCTTTCTTCGACGAAGGCTATTATCTGAATGGAATTTATGTCAAGGTTGTTGATGGTACGTTACGTTTTGGTGTAACTCAAAAGAGTCATATTTCAGGTGACTGGATGATTATGGACAACTGGACGCTTACTTACTATGGAACAGATAGTAAACATGCTGCAGGTCCAATCCATTATGGTGCATTGCTTGGTGATGCTAACGATGACGGTTCGATAAATGTGAACGACATCACAACAGTTGCGGCATTTATCCTGAACGGTACAGCTGAGTCATGGAACGAAGTAAATGCAGATGCAAATTGTGATGGATCAATAAATGTAAATGACATTACAACAATAGCATCAATCATTTTGAACAATGCCAAATTACAAAATGCTGACATTGATTTCTAATTCAAGATAATGCAAACAAACATTTAGGTATAGGCGCTTAGTGCGCACTATTGATTTAATTGATTATAAGCGAGTTGGTTGATATTTTACCATTCTACGAAGGAGCACATCGAAGATTGTGTCCATCTGGTTTCGCCTGTTGTACCTGAAGTGGTACTCATCC
>JAZLKO010000065.1:0-44806 GCA_045597685.1 Prevotella sp. | reverse complement strand
TCAGTGTCAGCAATCAGTGTCAGCAGTCAGAGTCAGAAACCTGTGGTGAGCCAGTCGAACCAGAGTCTAAATGCCAAGGCCTTAATTGATAATTGACAATTGATAATTGACAATAGGAGTTAAGAAGTTAAAGGAGTTAAGGAGTTCAGGCGTGTGCTTTAATCCTTGGACTTATAACACTTGGTCCAATGTCCAGCCATGTTCTCCGTGATACACCATCTGTTTGGTCATGCCACCATCGATGCAGATGTTTTCGCCTGTGATGAATCCTGCTTTGTCGGAACAGAGGAAGAGTACCATATTGGCTATGTCGAGTGGATTGCCTACACGTCCTGCTGGTTGCTGTGTGGCATCGGGTCCTTCGTATTCTGTGTAAGTCGTATCAATCCAGCCTGGAGAAATGGAGTTGACTCGTGCTTTGCCTGCCAGACTGACGGCAAGGGCATGGGTGAGGGCAGCGATTCCTCCCTTTGCTGCTGTATAACTTTCTGTCTGTGGCATACTCATACGGTCACGAGAGGACGATATATTGATGATGGATGCTCCTTCTGCCAAATGGGCTGACAGCAATTTTACAAGATAGAATGGTGCTGTAACGCCAACACTCAGTGCATACTGGAAATCCTCATACGAGCATTCGTCTATGCCTTTCATGATTGGAAGGGCATTGTTGACGATGATGTCAACCTTGCCATAACGCTTTATCACGTCTTTGGCAAAAGCTTCCAGCACTTCCTTCTTGCTGATGTCACCAACATAGTGGTCGCCTTTCTGAATGTCGATGATGCAGACATTTGCACCCTCCTTTCGGAACTCATCGGCAATACACTTGCCGATGCCTTGTGCGCCACCTGTGATGATGACGACTTTGTCTTTGAATTGATTCATACGGTTATGGGTTGTGGGTTATGGGTTGTGGGTTATGGGTTAGAATGCCAAGGCATTAATTGATAATTAATAATTAATAATTAATAATTCTTGGTTGGTGAGCTAAGTTTATCCTGAGCCTCGCCTGTCCAGAGCTTGTCGAAGGGTCGATGGGATGGGCTATCGTTGAATAAATTATTTGTAGCGATACAATCTGAAGTGCTGAATGTCAAACTGCCCTACAGGGATACGAATGTGCCGCCCTTGATGTGTCTGGTCGCCATTCAGATGGCGGACAATCTGCATTTCCCCTTCTTGAGAGTATTCCACCTGTTCGCATTTGGCTATGCCTACCATTTCGCCGTTTGTTTTGGAAAAGGTGATTACAACGCCTGAACCAATTACGATATAGTCGTCCTTGTCCTGTCGGATGATGATACAGGCTACTTCTGGCCATGTGTCGGACTTTGCCCCAGGCTCCCAACCTAATGAATAAGTGTGCGAGATGTGAAACACAGTGCCGTCTTCAAATATGATGTCTGCTGCTCTGATTTCGTTATCGAGAATTACGGCATCCATATCGTTTGTGCCTTGATGTTTCAGTATCAGTGGTTCTGCTTGTCGCAAAAGACGATAGGAGGATGCCAGTGGGGAAAGCTTGTTGCTGTTGGATTGGCGAGTGAGTGGATAGTCTTCTATTGAGAATGGGCTGAATCCCATCGCGTCATGATGACCGAAGGCATAGAGAGCATACATGGCATCTTTATCGTCTAAACGTATTTCTGGGACGAAAAGCGGATTATTTGGCAGATGATATTTTGAAAGCCATGACTTTATTCCTTTGTCGTAAATGTCAACTCCAAGTACATCGATGCTCGGTGCTCCGCAGTGCCAGATGTCAATCAGGTGTGCCAATGGACCTGCAGAAGGATATTCTCCAGGGATGCGGTTACGACTGTTGAGTGCAACGTTTACATACATAGGCAGGTTGTAGATTTCCTTTCCAGCTTTTGCCATTTCTTCCACATAAAGAGAGTATGTCCATGCCTGGAAGATTTCCTCTGCATAGATATCGTTGTCGAATAGTTCTCCCCATGTTCCTTTATCTGTCTTGATTTGCAGACGGCTGTTGTTCAGTTGCTTGCTGTTTTTCTTCAGGTAGTCGGTCAGTTGCTTTGGCACTTGACTATTGTACATCCTTGTTGCATCCTTGCTGTAGTCGCGAGGTTCGGTCACCATACCAATTTCATTCTCCACCTGCACCATGATGACCGTCTGCTCATTCATATCTACTTCACGTATATGCTGCATCATTAAGCAGAATATCTTTTTATCTGCTTCAAGGACATTGGCTGATAGTGATGATGCTTCTTCCAACGGGTTGCCTTTTCTGTCGTGAACTCGAGGAAATCGTTTGGTGTCTTTTTTGAACCATTCTGGTGCGTAGCAACTCATGCTGTTTTTCCATGCTCCGAACCACAGGAGTACGACTTTGAGATCGTTTCTTCGTGCCTCGTTGATGATATGGTCCAGTGTACTAAAGTCATATTCGCCTTCGTGTGGTTCCAGCAGATCCCACGAGACGGGAGCCAGTACCGTATTGAGTCCCAAATGGTTGAGTTGAGGAAAGATGCGTTGAATGTCTTCTTTGGTAGAAGCGGATGAGTTTCCTAATTCACCGCCGATTATCAGCATTGGCGTGTTGTTTACAATTATTCTTGCCCAGTCGCCATGGCTTTCCAACTTTGGCTGTGCAAGAAGACAGATGTAAAATGCTGAACACAAAATGCTTAAGGCTAATTTCTTCATTTTGTTTTTTATTTTCTTAGTTAATCAAAAATACGTTCTATTAGAAGTAGTGTCATGAAGCCTAACAGAAGGGCGTATGTGGCTTGTTTCTGATGACCGTGAGCATGGGTTTCGGGTATCATCTCATCGCTTGTCACATATAGCATGGCACCACCTGCAAAACCGAGCATGATTGGCAAGAGGGCAGCAGATGCAGAACCTGATGCAAAGCCTAACCACACACCGATAACTTCAAGCAAACCTATAGCTACAGAGATAAGCAGAGTTCTCATCCTTGTAACTCCTGCTACAAGCAGTGGAGCAATGATGACCATTCCTTCAGGAATGTTCTGGAGAGCAATACCTAATGACACTGTCCATGATGCTTCACCAGATGAAACGTTGCTCATGCTGACACCAGCAGCCATACCCTCTGGCAGTTTGTGAAGGGCTATAGCCATTACAAAAAGTAGGATATGATTGAGTGAAGCATTATTACGATGCTCCTCTTCGTCAAGACCTGTGATGTGGTGGAGGTGTGGGGTAATAAAATCAAGTACGTTAAGAAACAACGCACCTGCCATTACCCCGATAACGACCATCCACCAACCAGAGTTTCCTGCCTGGTCGAAGGCTGGAACAATGAGACCTAATGTAGAAGCAGAAAGCATTATGCCGGCACAGTAGCCAAGTACTGTGTCATTCCATTTATGTGGCAGTTCTTTGAAGCCGAAGCCAAGAACTGTACCTATCAATGTTGCACTACATAGTCCGATGGCGCTTATCCATACACTGTTCATTATTTTGGTTGTGGGTTATCGGTTGGAATAATTTTGTTGCAAATTTATGAAAACTTTCCGCAATCGGGTGTGATTGTTTTCAGTTGTTAACAATTATTTTGAAAATTTGCGGACAAAAACATATTTTGAGCACAATTTCAAACCTCAACTAAATAATAGAGGTAGATGATATAACTGACATTATATTTTTTTTGTGCGACCGACAATAGATTATTGATAGTTGGCAATTATAGTTTTTTAATTAAAAAACCTTAAAACTCATACCTCATAATTCGCAACTCATTACCTTTTTATTATCTTTGCCGCGAAATTTAGACGGACGTTATAACAAATTTAATTATAGAAATGGCAAAAAAACAAAATCAAATTTCTTCAATGGAAGAAACTCTCAACAAATCAGAAGCATTTGTTATGAAGTATCAGAAACCGTTACTCGGTTCTCTGGTGGCTATATTGGTTATTATAGCTGGTATTATTGCAATCAACAATTATGTGATTAAGCCTCGCGCTGAAAAGGCAAGCACTTTGCTGGCTCAGGGTCAGGACTATTTTAACAAGGAAGACTTTGAAAAAGCTCTGAATGGTGACAAAGCAGAATTCCCTGGTTTTGTAGTAGTAGCTGATGACTATAGTTCTACGGATGCTGGTAATTTGGCAAAGTTGTATGCTGGTCTGTGCTATGCTCAGTTGGGCAAGATGGAAGATGCAGAGAAGTATTTAGAGAAATGGAGTCCTGCTGATGACCAGATGGTTTCACCTGCTGCTCTTGGTGCTTTAGGTAATGTTCAGGCAAGTCTGAAAAAAGTTGACGATGCAATTGCAACATTGAAGAAAGCTGCTGCTTTGGCAGATAACAATAGTCTTTCTCCAACATTCCTTGTTCAGGCTGGTGAACTGCTCGAAAGTCAGGGAAAGAAAGCTGAAGCATTGAAACTTTACAAGGAAGTAAAGGAAAAGTATGTCAACTCAATGGCATATTCAGAAATAGACAAGTATATTGAACGCGTTACAGAATAATGGCAACGCTATTTCATAATCTTAACGATTATAATCCAAATGAGATACCGAGCGCATCGAAGATGTGTTTCGGTATCGTTGTTAGTGAATGGAACTCAGAAATAACGAGTGCGCTGCTTGATGGGTGCGTGACAACATTGAAGAAGTATGGTGCACTCGATGAAAACATTCGTGTAAAATCCGTTCCAGGCAGTTTTGAACTTGTTTATGGAGCACGCCAGATGGCATTACGTGATGAGCTTGATGCAATTATCGTCTTGGGAAGCGTGATACAAGG
The DNA here is from genome assembly GCA_045597685.1 of Prevotella sp. GTDB lineage: Bacteria > Bacteroidota > Bacteroidia > Bacteroidales > Bacteroidaceae > Prevotella. Next base: position 40,057 of record JAZLKO010000065.1, on the reverse strand, counting down.
GGAGACTCCACATTTTGATTATATCTGTCAGGCTGTTTCGCTTGGAATTTCGCAAATAAACACAACAAGCAATATTCCTGTGATTTTTGGATTGCTTACTACTAATAATATTGAACAGGCGCGCGCACGCAGCGGTGGCGAACTTGGCAATAAAGGGGACGAATATGCTATTACAGCAATAAAGATGGTGAAATTTTAACTATGCTTACACAGACAGATTTAAAACAGTTAGCTGAAAAGGGAATTTCTGCTTCGCAGATAGAAAAGCAACTGAATGAATTCCGAACAGGTTTTCCTTATTTGCAACTTGATGGTGCAGCCAGCATTGGCAATGGTATTTTGGCACCGAATGATGAGGAAAGAAAAAGTTATATTGGCATTTGGGAAAACTATAAAAAGGAAGGGCACAAAATCGTGAAATTCGTACCTGCAAGCGGAGCAGCTTCACGAATGTTTAAAAACATGTTTGCATTTGCTGATGCAGACTATGATGTGCCTGAAACAGACTTTGAAAAGAAATATTTTGAATGCATCAAAGATTTTGCATTTTATGATGCATTGAATGAAAAAGTCAACGTTGAAAATCTGATAGAAGCAGGGCAATATAAGAGTGTGGTCAATGGCATGCTTGATGCCGATGGCCTTAATTACGGCAAACTACCAAAAGGGATGTTGCTGTTTCATAAATATGCTGATGGCGCACGCACTCCAATTGAAGAACACCTTGTGGAAGGCGTGATGTATGCACAGTCTGACAGTGAGGTGAATCTTCACTTTACGGTTAGTGCCGAACACATGGAATTTTTTAAAATTAAGGTGGCAGAGAAAGAACCTTATTTTGCAAACAAATATGGTGTGAAGTTTAATATTTCTTTCTCGGTACAGAAGCTAAGCACCGATACTGTTGCTGCCACTCTCGATAATCAGCTGTTCAGGGATGAAAACGGACAGCTGGTGTTCCGCCCAGGTGGTCACGGAGCACTCATTGAAAACCTGAATGATACAGATGCCGACATTATTTTTATAAAGAATATTGATAATGTGGTGCCTGACAGACTGAAAGCCGAGACTGTAACCTACAAGAATCTGCTTGCAGGAATACTTGTTGATTTGCAGAAGAAGGTGTTTGAGTATTTGAATATTCTCGACTCAAACAAATATAGTGAAGAAGACCTTCGTCAGATGGTTGAGTTTCTTGAAAAACAACTTTGCTGCAAGTTGCCAGACAGTATGCGTAAGAATATGACCGCAGAACTGATTCGCAAAAAACTGAACCGTCCAATGCGTGTATGCGGAGTGGTTAAGAATGTTGGTGAACCAGGTGGTGGTCCTTTCCGTGCGTATAATCAAGACGGAACGATTTCATTGCAGATACTGGAAAGCAGCCAGATTGACACAAGCAACAAGGAATACCAGAAGATGTTTGAAGAAGGAACACACTTCAATCCTGTTGACTTGGTCTGTGCAATAAAAAACTATAAGGGCGAGGCATTCAACCTGCCAGATTATGTTGACAAATCCACTGGTTTTATTTCATCAAAGAGTAAGAATGGAAAGGAACTGCGTGCATTGGAATTGCCAGGTTTGTGGAATGGTGCCATGAGTGATTGGAACACAATTTTTGTTGAAGTGCCGCTGATAACCTTTAATCCTGTAAAGACAGTCAACGACCTTCTCCGCCCAGAACATCAGTAATTGCGGTTTACAAAATACGCTTTATCCTAAATCGGTCATTAGTCCATAACAACAGTCTAATGACCGATTTGAGTTTATATTTCTCCTGCTATAGATATTGCCATTAGGCGTTTTATTTCGTCTAATGGCAATTTGTCTCCAAATAGTCGCATCATCTTAGTCAGAGCGGCTTCGACCGTAGAATCCTGACCACTAATGACTCCCACCTCTTTTAACTGCAATCCTGTGCCGTAGCGATCCATAACTACGTTTCCACCAGCACATTGCGTAATGTCAACTACTACTATTCCTCTATTGATAGCATCGCCTATGACCTTCGAAATCCAAGGTAGGGTAGGGGCATTGCCTGCTCCATAGGTACGGAGAATCACTCCTTTTAGATGTTCTGCAGACAGCATGGAACTCATAACGTTTTCCTGAATGCCAGGAAACAAACTTATTACTGCCATATTGGAATCCATCGCATAATGAGGAATCAGTTTTGCTTCAGCATTGTATGGCAGGATCCTTTTCACATTGTACTCAATATTAACGGCCGAAAAAGCCAATGGAGAATAGTTGAACGAATAGAATGCATCAAAGGCATCAGCACTGCTTTTGGTTGTGCGATTTCCTCGCAAAAGTTTGTCGTGGAAGAAGATGCACACTTCAGGAACTTTCGGAGAATCATCTTCATTTGTAGCTGCTGCTATTTCGATTGCGGTTATTAGGTTTCCTCTGCCATCAGTACGCAGTTTGCCGATAGGCAACTGACTGCCTGTAAGAATGATAGGCTTGTTTAGTCCCTCAAGCATGAAACTCAATGCGCTGGCTGTGTATGCCATGGTATCTGTACCATGAAGAATCACAAAACCAGTGTATTCGCTGTAATTATCTGCAATGATTTGTACAATTCTTTTCCATTGTTCAGGTCCCATATCACTGGAATCAATCGGTGGATTGAAAGTGATAGTATCAATTTCCAGTTTAAATTGCTTCAGTTCGTGCAATACAGGCAGAACCTTATCAAAATCAACGTTTTCCAGTGCTCCTGTATCATGATTTTCGCGCATTCCAATGGTGCCACCAGTATAGATTAATAGAATTTTTTTCATATTTTTTTAGGATTTATCAAATACACCTTATATGATATTTAGGTTTTCTGCTACCGCTTCAGCACACCGCTCACCATCGATGGCTGCTGAAACAATTCCACCTGCATAACCGGCTCCTTCTCCACATGGGTAGAGCCCATTCAGACGTATGTGTGAAAGGGTTTTACTATCACGAATGATGCGAACAGGCGATGAGGTGCGAGTTTCCACACCTATCATCACAGCTTCATTCGTAAGAAACCCGTGACTCATCTGGCCAAACTTTTTAAAACCAGATTGTAAGCACTTGGTCATAAATTCTGGCATCCAAAAATGGAGTGGGGAAGAGATAAGCCCTGGAGCATAACTGCTCTTTGGCAAGTCAAAGCTTAGCTTACTATTTACAAAATCTGCCATTCGCTGCGCTGGGGCAGTCTGTTTCATATTTCCCTGTTGCCAGCATTGGAGTTCGATCTGCTCCTGATATTCCATCATGCACAATGGCGAATGCTCAAAATCGCTACAAATATCTTCTGGATGAATCTCTACGACCATTCCCGAATTGCTCCATTTGGTGTCGCGATGAGAAGGACTCATGCCGTTTACTACAATCTGCCGAGAATCAGTAGCCGCAGGAATGACAAAACCACCAGGACACATACAGAAACTGTAAACGCCACGTCCATCTACCTGTGTAACAAACGAATATTCTGCAGCAGGTAACCAGTTGCCGCGACCGTTTCGATTGTGATATTGTATCTGGTCAATCAGTTGAGCAGGATGTTCTAAGCGTACACCAATGGCAATGCCTTTGGCTTCAATTTCTACACCATTGATATTTAACATTTTATAAACATCTCTTGCAGAATGACCCGTGGCAAGAATCACAGGACCATAGAAAAGCTTAGAGCTTAGAGGTGAGAGCTGAGAGGTGAGAGATGAAGCTTCTGCTCCAATCACTTTATTATGCTCGATAATAAGGTTTGTCATCTTTGTGTTGAAATGCACTTCGCCACCACAGTTGATGATCGTATAGCGCATGTTTTCAATCACTTTTGGTAACTTATCGGTACCAATATGAGGATGAGCATCGGAAAGAATGTTCGTGCTTGCACCGTGTTGGCAGAATACATTAAGAACTTTTTCAACGCTTCCACGTTTTTTGCTACGTGTGAAAAGTTTTCCATCGCTGTAAGCACCAGCACCGCCTTCGCCAAAACAATAGTTGCTTTCAGAATCAACTTTTTGTGTTTTAGTGATGTTGGCAAGGTCTTTCTTTCGGTCGTGAACATTTTTGCCACGCTCCAGGATGATTGGACGGAATCCGAGTTCAATGAGCCTTAATGCAGCAAACAATCCCGCCGGACCCGCACCAACAATAATAACTTGTGGCTTATCGGTTACGTTTGGATAATCTGTGCGAATAAAATCATCATCGTGCGGCATTTCATTGATGTAGAGCCTGACTTTCAGGTTGACAAAAATATCTCTGTGACGAGCGTCAATACTTTTCTTGAGAACGCGAACCTTGTTGATTGTTCTGACATCAAAACCTTTGTCCTTTGCAAGAAATTGTTTTATGCGTTCCTCATCGAAAGCATTATGTGGCGCAATTCTTATGTCAATTTCTTTTATCATGCTGCAAAGATAAGAAAAAACTCGGTTTTTTAATTGACAATTGATAATTGATAATTGACAATTATGATTTTTTAATATTTGGGCACTGGTACATTTCTTACGAACAAGTTTGCAAATATTTTCATCAGCGTCATACAATAGAATCAGTATTATGATAAATAGCCCTTTTTGTAATCATACCACCTATAGAAAGTTCAAAATATATGTTACTTTGTGTTACCTTGTTACCATGAAAGAATCATGCACAGAGTATGTTCTGGACAAGATTTTTGAAAATGTAACATTGTATCAGTTACAAAATAGCCCTTGCTTTCCTCCTTTCATATACCACGCCTATAGGAAATCTCCTCGTCATCCTCTACTCTGCGGAGGACTTAAGGAGGAGATAAGGAGGAGATAAGGAGGAGAAGAGGCAATGCCAGGGCATTAATTGACAATTGATAATTACGAAATTCTTAAAAAAACATAAAAAAAGGTTGCATCGTTTCAATTTTTTTATAATTTTGCAACGTTTTTCCGCTGAATAAATCTATTTTATTGAATTTCAGTTATTTAATATAAAATTTCGCGATGAGACAATTAAAAATCCAGAAAAGCATTACTAATCGTACAAGTGAGTCACTCGACAAGTATTTAGTCGAAATTGGTCATACTCCACAGATTACAATTGACGAAGAGATTGAACTTGCACAGAAGATACGTAAAGGTGGCTATGAAGGAGAGCGAGCAAAGAATAAACTTGTGGAGGCTAATTTGAGATTTGTTGTTTCTGTAGCGAAGCAATATCAGCATCAGGGATTGTCACTTACAGATCTTATAGATGAAGGGAACATCGGTCTTATCAAGGCAGCACAGAAATTTGATGAGACGCGTGGATTTAAGTTTATCTCATATGCTGTCTGGTGGATTCGCCAGAGCATTCTGCAAGCAATTGCAGAACAAAGCAGAATTGTACGTCTGCCGTTGAATCAGGTTGGTTCAATAAACAGGTTGAATCATGAGATTAATAGGTTTGAACAGAAAAATCAGCGCCGTCCGTCAATACAAGAACTGGCTGAAGTAGTTAATCTTGATGAAGATAAAATCGGTCAGGCATTGATTGCTGATGGTCATCAGGTGTCGATAGATGCGCCATTCCAAGAGGGAGAAGACAACTGTATGCTTGACGTAATGCCGAGTGGTGAAGATACTATGACAGACAGAGCAATGGAGCACGAATCCATGGCTATGGAATTAAATGCTGTTTTAGGAAAAGTATTAAAAGACCGTGAAATAATTATTTTAAAGGCATGTTATGGTATTGGCTGCCACGAACAGGGACTTGAAGAAATTGGGGCGCAATTAGGTCTAACCCGTGAACGTGTGCGTCAAATAAGGGAAAAGAGTATTCAGAAGTTGCGCGATAGTGGGAATATAAAAATTTTGATGAAATATTTAGGTTAATTGTAAAAAGTGCCTGACAAACTATTAACGGTATATAAAGCCAGTGCCGGTAGTGGTAAGACATTTACCCTTTCTGTAGAGTTTATCACTCTCCTACTCCTCAATCCTGATAATTATCGGCATATTCTTGCTGTAACTTTTACAAATAAGGCTACAGAAGAAATGAAAATGCGAATACTAAGCCAGCTCTACGGCATTTCGCGTGGATTGAAAAGTAGTGATGGGTATAAAGCGGAAATACTTAAAAGAACAGGACTTACGGAGGATAAAGTAGTAGAGCGCTGCAAAACAGTATTGCATGAACTGCTGCACAACTACAATTATTTCAGGGTTGAGACAATAGATTCATTTTTCCAGTCGGTATTGAAAAATCTCGCAAGGGAACTGGATATGACTCCAAATCTGCGCGTTGACATTGCCGACGGTGGTGTGAAAGACCTTGCCGTTGACAAACTACTGGAAAGCGTTGATTCAGATGCACAGCTGAAAAAGCAGATTCTCAAGTTTATCAATGATGCCATCAATGATGACAAGAGTTGGAACGTAATACGCAGAATCAAAGACTTTGCTACGAATATTTTTTCGGATGAATACAAGGATGAAAGCGAAAATCTGACAAAATCAATTGCCAACATTGCGGAATACGAAAAAAAGTTGAGGAGAATTATCAGCGATTTTGAAACATCGATGCTGAAGTTTGCCGAAGATTACGACAACTCCAGCAACAAAGGAAACAAATTCGTTGACAGTTATTATAAAAAACTTAAGGAAAAAACTTTCTCGTCGGACAAATTGCTGACAAAAAGCGTGCTGAAGCAATATGAATTTATAGAAACCGCTGAAACATACCGCAAAAAGCATATTGCCGACTACACTACTGCACTTGCAATTCTTCCAAACATAAACCAGTTAGCATTGTTAGAAAAGATTGATAAAAAGGTAAAAGAACTCAATCATGAAGGCAATCGATTCTTGCTTGGCGACACTCAGCATCTTCTGAGTAAAATGATTGGAGATTCAGATGCTCCTTTTATTTATGAGAAAATTGGTTCGCGATTGAAGCACATAATGATTGATGAGTTTCAAGACACCAGCACTATTCAATGGAAGAATTTCAAAGTGCTGCTCAACGATTGTCTCGATAATGGTAAGCAATCACTTGTCGTTGGTGATGTGAAACAGAGCATCTATCGCTGGCGGTCAGGCGATTGGAATCTTCTGAACAATATTCTGACAGAATTTCCCAACAAGGCACATGAACATCCGCTGAAGGTAAATTTCCGTTCATACGAAAACATAATACATTTCAACAATCTCTTTTTCACGTTGGCGAAAGAGGTTGAAAAATGTGCTTTTGATGAACACTACAAACAGTACAAACAGATTATTGATTCTGCCTACGACAATGACAGTATAAAACAAGAAATAAAGAATAAAAACGGAAAAGGCTACGTGCGTATAAAACTGCTTGCCAAGGAGAGTGGTGATTACGACACGTTGCAAATGGAGGAAATCCATAATGCCATCTGCGAATTGAAGAATAAAGGGATTGCTGAAAATAAAATTGTCATACTATTGCGTGCCAATGATAAAATAGCGGAAATAGCCAAATACTTCACAAGTCACTACAGAGATGTAAAGATTATTTCCGACGAAGCTTTTTTGTTGTCCTCTTCGCCAGCAGTAAACATTATTATAAATGCGTTGAGGATTTTGTCAAATCACGGTGTAGATGAGATTTGCTTTGCGCAATTAGTGATGCAGTATCTGCAATGCTCGAAAAATGCAGACTTCCATGAAGACATGCTTCTTGACAAGGACAATCTGTCAGCATTACTGCCTCAGGAATTTACAGGCAGGCGTAAGGAATTAGCCTCTACCCCACTCTATGACCTGGTTGAAGAACTGGTGAGAATTTTTCATCTTGACAGCATCAGCGGACAAGCACAATATCTTTGCACTTTTTTCGATTATCTGCTTGATTTTGTAAACCATAACCCATCGGCAATAAAACTTTTCCTAAAGGAATGGGAGACAAATATAAGTAAAAAATCCATACAAAGTGAGGATGTCGATGGTGTCAGGATAATGTCTATCCATAAAAGCAAAGGACTGGAATTTGAGAATGTGATTATCCCATACTGCGACTGGCAGAAAGAAAGAAGCAATTCCCTGCTTTGGCTGAAAACAGGAGGCAAAGGACAGTTTTCGGATTTGCCGTTAGTACCTATGAACTACACCAAAACCCTTGCAGAATCACATTTCAGTAAAGAGTACCAGGATGAACATCTGCAAAACATAATAGACAATCTAAACCTGCTCTATGTGGCATTCACACGTCCCAAATGCAATATGTTTATAATCAGCAAGTCGGCAAATAGTGATGCAAGCATAGCAGGATTGATAACAAAGACGGTGGAAATGCTTGCTGAGAATCAGGGAAGTGTAACTAAGAGATTTGAGGATTCCAGGCAACCTGAAATTCTGTTTGAATTTGGAAGTCTTGAAACAGGGAATCCATCCCGAGCACAATCAGATGAAGAAAATGCCAACGTTTTCTGCCAGCAGGAGGAAATGTTGTCAACCACCATTCACAGCAACTATGCAAACCTGCAATTCAGAGAGAGCAACAAAAGCAATATCTTTGCAAATAGTCAGGCAGTAGAAGACGACGAAGACGTTGTTCTACCAGATAACAGAGAAAGAGGGCTTCTGTTGCATGCCTTGTTCTCTGAAATTGAATATGCTGATGATGCTGACGATGTTTTAGACAGATACGACCGCGAAGGATTATTCGGCAATATTGTTTCATTGGAAGAAGCACGACAGGAAATTGAAAAGTGCTTCGAAAATCCAGACATGAGAGAATGGTTTTCTGACAACTGGAAAGTATTGAATGAAAGAGAGATACTAACCAATACAATTTTCGGAACAAAAAAGTATCGCTGTGACCGCGTAGTGTATAATGGAGAAAAGACAATTGTAATAGATTTCAAATTCGGAGAGCCAGAAGCAAAATATAACAAGCAAGTGATGAGCTACATCCAACAATTGAAAAGCATTGGTTTTGCCAATGTGAAAGGGTATTTGTGGTATGCAAACGAAAAAAGACTGGAGGAAGTGAAATGACATTCCTGGAACATGTTGCACAAGATTTGACAAAAAGATTCGGAAACAATCTATCTGACGTTACGGTGGTTTTCCCCAACCGAAGAGCCTCATTGTTTTTAGATGAAGCATTGGTGAGATGTTCCAGCAAACCTGTGCTGGCACCTCAATATTATACAATCAGCGATTTGTTCAGAAAATTCTCGTCGCATACAGTGGCAGACACCATTCAGTTAGTGTGCCAGTTGTATGGAGTCTATTGCCAGTGTACTGGCTCAAAGGAAAGTCTCGACCGATTCTATCCCTGGGGAGAAATTCTGCTCAATGACTTTAACGATATTGACAAGCATAGACTTGATGCAGAAAAAATAATTACGAATGTCAGAGATTTGCATGAATTAGATGATATTTCCTTCCTTACTGAAGAGCAAAAACTGGCTCTCAAGACTTTTTTTCCAGAATATGAAGGAAAAAATTCGGAACTCAAACAAAAATTCCTCAATCTATGGAACAATCTACCGCGCATCTACAATGAATTCAAGAACTTGCTCGACAGTCAGAATTCATTCTATGAAGGTGCACTCTACAGGGATGTCATAGATAGATTTGAGAGCAATGCTCTGAATGCAAAGGAGAAATCGGTCATAAACGAATCAAGAATTTTTATTTTTGTAGGTTTCAATCATTTGCTACCAGTAGAACGAAAACTCTTTGAGTTGCTGAAAAAACACAATTCCACTCTGTTTTATTGGGATTATGACGAATATTATCTGAAATCAGAGGTAGGCAAAGAAATATTAGAGAATAAATTGTTATTTCCAAATGCTTTAGATGAGGCAGATTCCGACATTTATAATAATTTCTCTAAACATAAGGACATTCGTTTCGTCAGCAGCAAGACAAATAATCTTCAGGCACGCTATGTTCATGACTGGCTGAAGGACAGAAATCGTCTTGACGAAGGGCGTGACACCGTCATTGTACTTGCCGACGAATCGCTCCTGCCTTCAGTTTTGCACTCCCTACCCTACCATAATGGGCAGCCTTTGCCAATCAACATCACAATAGGTTATAACCTATCGTACACAACCATTCCATCGCAGTTGGATTCAATGATGAAGGAAAAAGGCTATACCAATGCGGAAACATTATTGGAAAAGGTTCATTTTCTTGTAGATAGAATTACAGATTTGGGTAAAAAAGAAAATATTGACCCATTAGAAAAAGAGTCATTATTCCGCACCTATACCTTACTCAATCGCCTGTCAAAGCTTATCAAGGAAGGCTTTCTTGACATTACAGAGATTACATTCCGAAGACTATTCACTCAATTACTGCAATCCACATCGGTTCCATTTCATGGAGAACCGATAGAAGGAATCCAGATTATGGGAGTACTTGAAACTCGTAATCTTGATTTCAAGAACATTCTATTTCTGTCATGCAACGAAGGCGTTATGCCAAAATGCGGAGTGCAGACATCATTTATGCCTTATTTTATCCGAAAGGCATACAACCTGTCAACCATTGACAACAAGGTAGATATTTTCGCATATTATTTCTATCGGCTTCTGCAACGATGCGACAATGCAACTATCATATGGAACAGTTCCACAGAAGGTTCGCAACGTGGAGAAATGAGCCGTTTTATGCTTCAAATGCTTGTAGAATCCAAACATGACATAAAAAAATATGCTTTGCAAGGAATTGCCAATTCATGTATTCCTATGCAGACGGGTGTTGCTTCTATCAAAAAGACAGAGGCGATAATGCAGAAACTTCTGCGTAAATTCTCTGATGATAGAGAGAAAAAAATCTTCTCTCCTACAGCTTTCGGACGCTATTTGCGCTGCCCGAAACTCTTTTATTTTGAATCCGTGGCAGAGCTGCATGAATATGAAGATCCTGAAGAAAAAGAAAATGATAATCGCACTTTCGGAAATGTTTTTCATGCAACAGTACATGATATTTATAAACCATTTATAGGCAGGCAACTTACAGGTACTGCTGTAGATAAGCTGAACGACCAAGCAATCATCAGCAAACTTGTGTGCGAGAATTATGCAAAAGAAATGAACTTGGATAATTCTGTCAAAATTTCCGGACTTGCTAAAATAAGAACTGATGTAATTACAACTTACATCCGAAAACTTTTAGATTCAGACAAAAGGCTCACCCCATTTACAATTGTTGATTTGGAAAAATACATTACAGAAACGTACAAAATTAACATTGGCGAAAATAATGAATTTGAAATATCAATTGGAGGATACGTTGACCGTATTGACAAAGTCAAACTTGAAAATGGTAGTGAAGTAGTCAGAATCGTCGATTACAAGACAGGCGGAAAAGCTTTTTTTCCCGAAATTGCGAGCATATCAGAAATATTTGACCCAGAAAAAATATCAAGTCATAGTGACTATTATCTTCAAACATTTCTTTATAGTCTGTTGTATTCTTCACGGTATAATCCAACCAGCATTCCCGTCTCACCAGTTTTACTCTTTATCCAGCACATCAGCAGTAGCGGACAATCCGCTTTGCAATTCAAGGACGGAACGGTAGTCAGCAATATTGAAGACTATCGACAGGAATTTACGGAAATGCTAAAACGTCTTACAGAAGAAATCTTCAATCCAGCCATAGAGTTCATACCTCAGGAGAAATCATGCGGAAATTGTCCTTTTTTCAGTATTTGCCACTAATAATTTAATAAAATTATCAAAAAAATAGCAAAATCTTTGATTTTTATTTTGTGGAAAACAAAAAAAACACTAATTTTGCACCGATTTTTGAATAAATATAAAGTCAAACATTATTAAACAAAAAAACAGAGTTAATTAACATTATGTCAAACGTAGAAAATTTAAAGAACGTGCAGCCATTACAAGACTTCGATTGGGAAGCCTTCCAAGCAGGTGCTGCCGTAACAGAGCGTAGTCATGAAGAACTTGAACAAGCTTATGACGAAACCCTGAACAAAGTGCAGGAACATCAAGTTGTTGATGGTACTGTAATTGCGCTCAACAAGCGCGAAGTAGTCGTTAACATTGGCTACAAGAGTGACGGTATAATTCCAGTTTCAGAATTCCGTTACAACCCAGACCTTAAAGTGGGTGACAAAGTTGAAGTTTATGTAGAAAATCAAGAGGACAAGAAAGGTCAGTTGCTCCTCTCTCACAAAAAAGCTCGCGCAAGCAAGAGCTGGGATCGCGTTAATGCTGCTCTTGACAATCAAGAGGTTGTTAACGGATTTATCAAATGCCGCACTAAGGGTGGTATGATTGTTGACGTATTCGGTATTGAAGCATTCCTTCCAGGTAGTCAAATCGATGTTCACCCAATTCGTGATTACGACCAGTTCGTAGAAAAGACTATGGATTTCAAAATTGTAAAAATCAATCAGGAATTCAAAAACGTTGTTGTTTCTCACAAGGCACTTATTGAAGCTGAAATCGAAGCTCAGAAACAAGAAATCATCGGTCGCCTTGAAAAAGGACAGGTTCTCGAAGGTGTTGTCAAGAACATCACTTCTTACGGAGTATTCGTTGACCTCGGTGGTGTTGACGGACTCATCCACATCACAGACCTTTCTTGGGGCCGCGTAAGTGATCCACATGAAGTTGTAGAACTTGACCAGAAGATGAACGTTGTTATTCTCGACTTTGATGAAGAAAAGAAGCGTATTGCACTTGGTTTGAAGCAACTCACTCCTCACCCATGGGAAGCATTGGATGCTAATCTGAAGATTGGCGACAAGATTAAGGGTAAGGTTGTCGTAATGGCTGATTATGGTGCATTCGTTGAAATTGCTCCTGGAGTAGAAGGTCTCATCCATGTAAGCGAAATGTCATGGAGTCAGCACCTACGTTCAGCTCAGGATTTTATGAAAGTTGGCGATGAAGTCGAAGCTGTCATACTTACACTCGACCGCGACGAACGCAAGATGAGTTTAGGCATCAAGCAGTTGAAGCAAGACCCATGGGAAAATATAGATGAAAAATATGCTATTGGCAGCAAGCACGAAGCAAAGGTTCGCAACTTCACTAACTTTGGTGTATTTGTAGAACTCGAAGAAGGCGTTGACGGACTTATCCATATCAGCGACCTGTCTTGGACAAAGAAGATTAAGCATCCTGCTGAATTTACTCAGGTAGGTGCAGGCATTGATGTTGTTGTACTTGAAATCGACAAGGAAAATCGTCGTCTTAGCCTTGGCCACAAGCAGCTTGAAGAAAATCCTTGGGAAAAATACGAAACACTCTACATAGTAGGTAGCATTCATGAAGCAACCATAAAGGAAATGATGGACAAGGGTGCAGTAATTTCTCTTGGAGAAGATGTTGAAGGATTTTCAACTCCTAAGCATCTTGTAAAGGAAGATGGTTCTACTCCTCAGGTTGGCGATACACTGCCATTCAAGGTTATTGAATTCAACAAGGACAGCAAGCGCATTATTCTTTCTCATAGTCGTACATACGAGGTAGAGAAAGAGGACGAAGAAAAGAAACCTGTTAAGAAAGTTGCAAAGAAAGAAGCAGCTCCTACCATTCAGAATCAGGCTGCAAGTACTATTCTTGGTGACATTGATGCCTTGGCACAGCTTAAAGCTCAAATGGAAGCCGATAAGCCTGTTGAAGAATAAGATTAAAACGCCTTTACCTAAAGGTGAATTATATTCAAAAGTGAGCTCATCTGGGCTCACTTTTATTTTGAACACAACCGCATCCAACATGAAACATCTTGTACATTGTATTACGAATTATGTGGCAATGAATTTCACCGCCAATGCCTTGCTTGCAGTCGGCACACGCCCAGTTATGTCATTCTGTCCTGAGGAAATGGATGAACTGGTAAGCAAATGCTGCGCGCTGATGGTAAATATCGGCTGCTTAGACAAACAACTCATCGAAGCTTCAGAAAAAGCAGTCATTGCTGCAAAGAAATACAACAAACCTTGGGTACTGGATCCTGTCGGTGTTGGACTAACACAACTACGTACAGAGACCTGCAAAAGACTCATAGCATTAAATCCTCCTGCAATAATCCGTGGCAATAAGACTGAAATTACGGCCTTAGGCAATATAGAAGCCGAATGCGTTGTAGTGACAAGTGGCAAGACGGATATAATAACGAAAACCATAACGAAGACTATAACGAAGACAGTAACAGCTGGTCATCCTATCATGGCTGATGTTACTGCAATGGGGTGTGTTGCCTCTGCTATTTGTGCAGCAATGCTTGCCAAAGGCGAACAACCTATTGATGCTGCTTATCATGCAATGCTGGCAATGGGCGAATGTGGAGAACGTGCTGCTGCTAAGTGTTTTGGCACAGGTTCCTTCAACCAAATCTTTATCGATGAACTCTACAATTTAACTCTGACAACTGACTCAGACTGCTGACTTTGACTTTGAACCTTGAACCATTGTGAATTGTAAATGTTAAGAACTGATTTAAGATTATATTTAGTTACCGATCGAAGTTTCCTGAATGGTCGCAATTTGATAGATGTTGTAATGCAAGCTATTGCTGGTGGCGTTACTATGATACAGTTGCGCGAAAAAGATATTGACACCCGCACTTTTATTGAATTAGGTCTGGAACTTAAGCGTAACTTACAACAAGTAAACATCCCATTGATTATCAACGATAGAGTTGATGTGGCTATGGCAATCAATGCAGATGGTGTTCATATCGGTCAAAGCGACATGCCTTATTCTCTTGCCCGCAGACTTTTGGGCGCTAATAAAATTATTGGCTTATCGGTTGAAAATATTGATGAAGTCATTGAAGCCAATAGTCTTGATGTTGATTACATCGGTATTTCTCCAGTATTCACCACTCATACTAAAACAGATACTGCACAACCGTTTGGATTATCGGGCTTACGTGAAGCAACACGTCTTTCAGTTCATCCAACCGTTGCAATAGGTGGCATAAATCTGCAAACAAAACAAGATGTGCTGAACTGTGGTACAGATGGTATAGCAGTGGTATCAGCAATAATGGCAGCAGAAAATCCTCAAAAAGCTGCAAAAGATTTGAGTAATTGCTAATTCATATAACCGTATAACCGTATGAAATATCCAATAGTATTGGCCATTGCAGGAAGTGATAGCTGTGGTGGGGCTGGCATTCAGGCCGATATAAAAGCCATTTCCGCCACAGGAAGTTATGCCGCAAGTGCAATAACGGCAGTAACAGTACAGAATACAATAGGCGTGCAGAGTGTTTTTCCAATTCCACCAATAGTTGTAGCTGCGCAAATAAATGCAGTTTTATGCGACATCGGAACGGATGCCATAAAGATAGGAATGCTACATTCCGCCGAGGTCATCATGGCGATAAAAGAGGCAATTACTCAGTATTCATCCATTACCCCTATCAGCATTGTCTTGGACCCCGTGATGGTTTCTACATCAGGTCATCGACTTATTGAAGAGTCTGCTATAGGAACTTTGAAAAAAGAATTGATACCTATTGCCAATGTCATCACACCCAACATACCTGAAGCCGAAATACTTGCCAACACCAAGATAATATCACAAAATGATTTGGCAGAGACTGCCAAACGACTTTCCCTTGACGGACAAGTTTCCGTTTTTATGAAAGCTGGACATGCTACTGGTGACGTGCTCACCGATTACTTCTATAATGCAGAAACCGATAGGATTATAGAGTTGCCAACAAAACGTTGCAACACAAAAAACACACATGGAACAGGTTGTACCCTATCGTCTGCCCTTGCCTCCTATCTGGCACAAGGCTATTCCATAGACAATGCTGCTTCAGCAGCAAAAGCTTATATTAGTAAAGCAATTGAGGCTGGAGGCAATTATGAGATAGGCAGCGGCCATGGTCCTGTATGCCACTTTTTTAATCTAAATGAAACATCTCTGGCAAGTCAACAGTAACAGGAGAATTGTCATCGTTAACATCCATCAGCGGAGCCATAAAATCCCACCATTTACGGTTTATTTCAGCTATTTCGCCATCTTGTGAAGAACTCTCACCATGAACCTCCTGGTAGCCAAACAAAATATTTGTATCCTTATCCCAATAGATGCTATAGTTATGAACACCCTTTTCAGCCAGCATGGCTTTCATTTCAGGCCATAGTTGGGCATGACGTTTCTTGTATTCATCCTCCATTCCTGGTTTCAGAAACATTTTAAAAGCAAATCTTTTCATATTATAAAAAATGATTTCGTAATTGTAAACGACTAGTTATCAAGTATCGGCCAGCCATCACTCGTAAAAGAAAGTGTACGATGCCATAGTTTTGATGCTCCATCGTAGTCTTTGGCGTATGCATGTGCCACAATGTGCCACTTGCCATCATGCTTCATCAATCCACAATGACCTATGCCGTAGTATTCTTCGTCAGGACCAGCAATTAGTTCTCCGCCACCTTTTGCCATATCTTTACCATTACGGTCAAGATAAGGACCTTGTACTTTTCTGCTTCTGCCAACAACTGTCTTGTAGTTGCTTCGCTTGCCTTTACAGCAGTAGTCCCACGATGCAAAAAGATAGAAATAATCGCCTTCGTGAATGATAAACGGAGCCTCAATAGCATTTGGACCTGCGTCGGGTGCTTCATTGGCAAGTGCAATATCTGCCTCTGATGGTTTATTCTTACCTTTGTTGAAATAGCGACGAGCAATGGTCTTAGGTTTTGTGGAGAGCCCACGCGCATTATTCGCCCTATACGATTTTGGTTTATCGAAATCTATTAGTTTTGCTAATTGAATACCATCCCAAAACGACCCCCAATTAAGCCAAGCATTTCCTTTAGAATCAATAACCATATTAGGGTCAATAGCATTCCAGTTGGTGGCGCCTGGAATACTTTGAACCACTAAGCCCCTATCTTCCCATTTATAATCAGGCGACTGTGGATTGAGAGTTTTGTTGGTAGCCAATCCAATTGCTGAAGTATTCTTTCCGAATGCTGAGCATGAATAGAAAAGATACCAAAGCCCTTTATAATATTGTATGTCTGGTGCCCAGATATGCCCTCGAAAGCCCTTGACAGCATCACGAGTCCAAGAAGGAATGTCGGAGATAACAGATTTTTCGAATTTCCATGTCTTTAAATCAGCCGATGACATACAGTAAATTCCGAAACCTGTAGAAAAGATATAATAGCGCCCTTCGCAATAGGCGATTACAGGATCGTGAACATCGGGAATGGCGGCATCAAATTTGTATCTCGCTCTACCAGGTTGAGCCACACACATTTGTATTAACACTAATAAAAAAAGAAAAATGTAAATCACTCGTTTCATAAATAATAAGATGGTTTTAATGTTTATTTGTAAATAATATCAGTGATAATCTGCGCTTGAACTTGCTCGTTGAGCAACATTACCAATCGGCTGCGCGACATGTATAGATCTGAACGTAGAGCAGGACTGACAACTTCCACATAGAGCGTCTGGTTGCGGATACAGATTGGCTTGGAATATTGTGACACTTTCTCCCCCACTACATTAGACCATGAATCCATGAGTCGTTTTTGAAGTAAGGGAGTCTCAAGCCCCTGATCTCGCATCATTTGGCGAAGGATTGTTGCGATATGCTGTTCTTTTCTTCTAAACATCCTTTTTTTACATAAAAAATTTTGTACTCGTAGCGACTACGTTTGAGAATTTCGTCAAGGTGCTGACGATTAGTGTCGGTAATAAAAATCTGACCGAAATCATCGGAAGAAACTATTTTTATTATTTGCTCCACACGCTGCGAATCGAGCTTGTCGAAAATATCATCTAAAAGCAGAATCGGTACACGTCCATTCTGTATCTCCTTCAAAAATTCAAAAACAGCCAATTTGAGTGCAAGAACGAAAGATTTGTTTTGCCCCTGTGAACCTTCTTTGCGCATTGGATAACCACCTATATTCATTTCTAAATCATCCCGATGTATGCCGTGAAGGGAATAACCCACAGCAATGTCTTTCAGTCGGTCGAGTTGAATTACATTCAGAAGTCTGCCACGTTGGCAATGAGAAATGTATCTGAGCGACACTTTTTCCTTGTCGGCAGAAATAAGACTATAGTATTTCTGGAAAGACGAAGCGATAGAGGCAATGAACTCGTTGCGCTTATTAAAAATTATTTCCCCTTGTGCTGCCATTTCTTCCTCGAAGACTTCTAATACATTTATCATGCTGTCTGGAAGTTGGAGCGAATGGTTGGTAGATTCTTTTTTCAGCAATACATTGCGTTGCTGCATGGCATTATTATAGCGCGACAATGCATGGATGTATTCTTTATCATACTGCGCAATAACCGAGTCCATAAGGTGACGACGTTCTTCGTTAGAACCCTCGATTAACGAAATGTCGGAAGGAGAAACGAGAATAATGGGGATAAGCCCTAAATGTTCTGAAAGTCGGCGGTATTCTTTTTTATTGCGTTTAAAATGTTTTTTCTTTCCGCGTTGCATACCGCAAGTAATGTTTTCCTTGTTGCCTTCGGAATCGGTATAGTTGCCTTCGAGCATGAAATAGTCTTGCTCATGCCTCAGCACTTGTGAGTCAATATAATTAAAGGCACTACGGGAGAAAGATAGGTAATAAACAGCATCAATAAAGTTCGTCTTACCCTCGCCATTGTTGCCGACAAAGCAATTGATATTCGGAGAAAGCGTAAGGTGAGCTTCCTCTATATTTTTGTAGTTTACTATGGAAATGCTATTTAGTACCATATTTGCACGCAAAAGTAAGAAAAAAGGTTAGAGGTTAGAGGTTAGAGGTTAGTGATTTATATTTTTTTAATAAAAAAACTTAAAAACCCTCAACCCTCAACCCTCAACCCTCAACCTTTTTATTATCTTTGCAACATGTAATTTTTTTATAATGAAAATAAGAGAACTAAAACTGCAAGCGGAGAAAAACCGTAAAAGACTAATTGAAATTATCTATAATGCTAACGCAGGGCATACAGGTGGCGATTTATCGTGCTTGAATGTGATGACAGCATTATATTTTGAAATAATGAACATTGACCCAAAAAAACCAAAAATGGATTTGCGTGACCGTTTTGTACTATCCAAAGGTCATTGTGTTGAAGCCCTGTATGCAACACTTGAAGCATGTGGTTTCATTGAGAAAGAACTTGTTGATACTTTGGGAAAATATCAGTCACCATTAGCAGGTCATCCTACTATTGAAGTATCAGGCATTGAGGTAAACTCTGGGGCATTAGGTCATGGACTGCCAATAGGAGTGGGTATGGCAATTGCCGCCAAAATGGATAAAAAACCTTACAAGACTTTCGTGCTGATGGGTGATGGTGAACAAGGTGAAGGGAGTATTTATGAGGCAGCAATGGCTGGAAGCCATTATCATCTTGACAATTTGGTAGCCATCATTGACAGAAATATGCTGCAAATCTCTGGCTGTACGGAAGACGTGATGTCGCTCGAAGATATGAATGCACGATGGACGGCCTTTGGATGGGACGTGATAGAAATGAATGGCGATGATATGGAAGACATCATCTACAAGTTCAAGAGTATAGATTATGCGAACAAAAAGCCTCATCTGATTATCTCTCATACAACAAAAGGCAAAGGCGTAAGTTTCATGGAGAACGTTGCGAAATGGCATCATGGCGTACCTGCCGAAGAACAATACAAAATAGCTCTCAAAGAAATTGAAGAAAGGATTTTAGGATGAAAGAGATAGCATGTAGAAAAGCCTTCACGGAAAAACTTCTTGATTTGGCAAAAAAAGATAAGGATATTATTGCTGTGACAACTGATGCTCGTGGGTCGGTAACGCTGACTGATTTTGCCGAACAACTGCCAGAGCAATTGGTGGAATGTGGCATTGCTGAGCAAGATGCAGTGGGCATTAGTGCAGGATTAGCTCATAGTGGTAAGAAGGTGTTCTGCTGTGGGCCAGCATGTTTTTATGTGGCACGCTCCTTGGAACAAGTAAAAGTTGACATGGCTTATAGTAGAAATCCCGTAACCATACTCGGTGTGTCAGGTGGTGTTGCTTATGGAGCATTAGGAGCCACCCATCACTCATTGCACGATATTGCCGTTCTGCGTTGTTTTCCTGGTATGAACATATTTTTGCCTTGTGATGCCAGACAAACGCAAAAACTCGTAGAAAAACTTGTAGATTTCAATGAACCAGCATACGTACGTGTTGGTAGGGCTGCAGTGCCAGAAGTCTATGAAAACAATAATTTTGATTTTGAAATAGGTAAGGCTAATACTTTGCTTGATGGCAATGACTTGACAATCATTGCTGCTGGTGAAACAGTCTATCATGCGTTGGAAGCTGGGAAGCAACTGAAGGAACAAGACATTTCAACACGCGTACTCGACTGCTCAAGCATAAAACCTTTTGATACAGAAGCTGTAAAGAAAGCAGCGCGTGAAACTGGAAAAATAATAACGGTAGAAGAACATTCTCAATTTGGCGGATTGGGTGGTATTGTATCAGAAACATTATCTGAAAATCCTGTGCCAATAAAGATTATTGGTATTCCTGACGAAAATGTTGTTCACGGCAATAACAAGGAGATATTCCATCACTATGGACTGGATGCAGAAGGAATAGTTAACACTGCGCTACGCTTTGTGTAATTCAATTTAGTGGTTTAGTCGTTTAGTGGTTTGGGAATAAATTGTAGAATTAACTAAATCGTAAACAAATAGTAAATAGTAAATTATAAATTCATAAGTTGTTGAGACACAGTGTCAGATATACTAATTCAAAAAAAATGAACATTATTGCAATTGATCAAAGCACAAGTGCCACAAAAGCTCTGTTGTTTGATGAACAAGGAAAGCTCCTTGGCAAAGCAAGTCGTGATCACAGACAACATTATCCTCAAAGTGGCTGGGTGGAACACGATGCTGAGGAGATTTATCAGAATACTATTTCCGTGATAAAGGAATTGGTAGATAACTCAACTACCTACAGCATAGCTATTACAAACCAACGTGAAACGGTGGTAATATGGGACAAGCGAAATGGGAAACCTATCTGCAATGCTGTGGTTTGGCAATGCATGAGAGGTGCTGAAATATGCGAAACTCTGAAGGCTAAGGGCTATAACAGAATAGTACAAGAAAAAAGTGGACTATTCATTGATCCTTATTTTGCCGGCAGTGGAGCAAAATGGATTCTTGACAACATTCCGAATGCTCGCAAAGATGCCGAGGCAGGAAACCTATTGATGGGGACAATAGATAGTTGGCTTATTTGGAAACTCACCAACGGCAAGGTGCATACTACTGATTATACCAATGCCTCGCGTACATTGCTCTTCAATATTCACACTTTGGACTGGGACGATGAACTGCTTGAAATGCTCACCATTCCACGCAGTATGATGCCAAAGGCTTTGCCTTGCGACACTATATTTGGAGTGACTACTGCCGAGGACACGTTTCCCGAACCAGTACAGATAGCAGGAGTGCTTGGTGATAGTCACGGTGCTCTTGTGGGTCAGATGTGTTTCACTGAAGGATTAGGCAAAGTGACATACGGCACCGGGTCATCTGTAATGGTAAACATTGGAGAGAACTACTCCCCTGCCCCAGACGGTCTTGTTACATCTGTAGGATTCTCTGCGTTAGGAAAAACGTTTTATGCTTTCGAGGGCAATATTCATTGCACAGGTGCAACCATAAAATGGATTAAAGAGCAAATGCAAATGGTAGAAAACGTAGCCGACTGTGAACAGATTGCCACATCCGTGCCCGATAATGGTGGAGTGTATATGATTCCAGCATTTGCAGGACTTGGTGCTCCTTGGTGGAAGCCAAAAGCAAAAGGTGCTATAGTTGGACTTACCCTATCATCAACTAAAGCCCACGTGATACGAGCTGCTGTGGAGAGCATAGCTTTCCAGGTAGCCGACCTTATAAAGACAATGGCAGATACTGCTGGTATTAAACTAAAAGAAATTCGTGCCGATGGTGGACCTACAAAAAATCAATTTTTAATGCAAATGCAAGCCGACCTATTACAAGTGCAAGTGGTAAGAAGTGAAATAGAAGATGCTTCTGCCTTCGGTGCTTTTATAATGAATGGTTTTGCCAGAAAGCAATGGAAATCGATTGAAGAAGCTACTGCAATATGGAAGGGTGACGATGGAATAATGCCAAAGGCTGAAAACACGTCATTTGTAACCAATAACTATGCTGGCTGGAGAAAAGCAGTTGTGCAGGCAACAAGAAGTTAGGAATCAAGGAATTAGGGAACCAAATAAAAATCGTAAAAAGTTAAATAATAAATAATCATGGAACAATTAAAGAAAAAACTTTGCTTTGGTGTGATTATCGGCACAAGAGCATACTTTAATTCAGAACTCGCGAGAGACGTACGCAAACAGTTGTTAGCAACATTAGACAAAGAAGGTTATGACTATGTAATTCTGCCAGAGGATGCAACTCCTACAGGGAGCAGTAGTATAGAAACACGGGAAGACGGACTTAAATGTGCTGAGCTATTTCGTCAGCATCGTGACGAAATTGACGGCATTATTATTTCGCTACCAAACTTTGGTTTTGAAATAGGTATTATAAATGCTATTTCAGTTGCTGACTTGCATGTTCCAATTCTCGTACAGGCATGCGATGATGAAAACGACAAGGTTGATTTGGATTCACGCCGTGATGCTTTTTGCGGAAAGATTAGTGTATGCAATAATCTGTATCAGTATGGAATACCTTTTACTGACACAACCCTTCACACATATTCTATTCATTCCGCTCTGTTCGCTGAAGATTTGAAGATGTTTGCTGGGGTGTGTCGTGTAGTAAATGGACTTACACATGCACGTATTGGGCAGATTGGTACCCGTCCGCTTGGTTTCAACACTTGTCGTGCTTCGGAAAAACTGCTTCAAGCGTCAGGCATTACTATTGTTCCTGCAGACTTGAGTGAAATAATTTTTGCAGCGCAGGCCATCAAGGATGACGACACTGAACTGGCAAAGAAGATTGAATGTATTAAAGAATATGCAAAAGTCCCTGTTAATTATGAGGACAAGATGCCATTGGTTGCAAAATTCGCTCTTGCAGTAGAACACTGGCAGGTAGTCAACCAATGCGACGCATTGGCAATACAATGTTGGGATTCACTTGAACAGAACTATGGTTGTGCTGCATGTGTTACAATGTCGATGCTTGGCGACAAGTTGATACCATGTGCCTGCGAAACTGATATTGCTGGTGCAGTATCAATGCTCGCTTTGACTTTAGCTTCAAAGGAGGCATCAGCAATTATGGACTGGAACAACAACTTTGCTGAAAATCGCAACAAATGTGTATGCACTCATTGCGGTAATTTCCCAAGTCAGTTTGTAGGCAACAAAGACCTTGCACTCGCGCCTCTTGGTGTTCTTGGCAGAACATTAGGAAAAGTCCATACATTCGGCGCTGTAAACGCAAAAGTGTCAGAGGGTGATTTTACTTATTTCCGCATCTCTACCGATGATACAGCTGGTTGCATAAAGGCTTATTTAGGTGAAGGTAAGATTACTGACGACCCATACGGAATGGATGGATGTATTGCTGTGACAGAAGTTGCAAACCTACAAACTTTGATGAAATTCATCTGCAAGAATGGTTTTGAACATCATGTTGCAGCATGTCGCGGAAAGATGGCAAAGATACTTTATGAAGCCATTGACAACTATCTTGGATGGGATTTGTATGTTCATGAATAACTGCCATGGAAAACTGTATTGATGGAGTAAAAATAATAGAGACTGAAAAGTTCACAGATCATCGTGGAACCTTATCGTTTGTCGAAGCTGAAGAAATGATTCCGTTTCAGGTGAAACGACTGTTCTGGATTTATGACGTAAAAACAGGAATGTCGCGAGGTGGGCATGCTCATAAAAAATGCAAACAGGCAATAATGGCCATTGCTGGGAAATTTGATATTTTCATCACCGACTTGAGACATGAAATGAAATTTTCAATGGAAAAGCCAAATCAGATTATTATCATTCCTGAAGGAGTGTGGTGTGAACTTCAGAATTTTTCTGCCGATGCAGTGGCTCTGGTAGCCACTTCACAACATTTCGACAAAGACGACTATCTGCAACCCATTAGTGAATATAAAGAATGGCTTGTGAAAATGACTAATAATTAATAATTAATGATGCACAATTATTCAAAGTCATTGTCAGCGTCAGTAGTCAGAGTAAAAAAGTCAGTAGTATAAATGGATATCATACGCTATACTGAAGAATACAAAACAGCATGGAATGAATTGGTTAAAAATTCACGAAATGGTACGTTCCTGATAGACCGTGACTATATGGACTATCATAAAGAGCGTTTTGTGGATTGTTCTCTGCTCTTTCAGGACAAAGAACAGATTATAGGTGTTTTACCTGCAAATTGGTCGGAACAAGACCGGACTGTTTATTCTCATCAGGGTCTGACCTATGGTGGCATTATTCTAAGAAAAAATGCAACGGCTTTGCAAGTCATTGAAATAATGGATGAGGCAATAGCATTTTTCAGGACTCAGTTGGGAGCAGTGAATTTTATCTATAAGCCAGTGCCAGTCATATTCCACTCCTATCCGTCACAGGAAGATTTATACTATCTGTTCACAAAAAAGGCAACGCTCAGAAAAAGGCAACTCTCGTGCTGTATCAGTCAAGAGAGTCCTTTGTCATTTGCCCATTCACGCAAAACAGGGCTGCACAAAGCCATTCGCAATGGATTGACGGTTCGGCGTGACATAAACCCTCATCAGTTCTGGGAAGTGCTGAAAGATGTGTTATTAGCCCGTCATAATGCAAAACCCGTTCACAGCCTTGAAGAAATTTCTCAACTCATGAAGGCGTTTCCTGACGAGATACAGTTATATACAGCCACACGCGAAGACAGAGTTGTTGCAGGGATATTGATGTATGTAACACCATCAGTGGCTCATACACAATATATCGCATCTAATGAAGAAGGCAGAAACTTCAGTGCGCTGGATTTGCTGATTGATGAATTGGTGAACAAAGTTTTCAAAGAAAAACGGTACTTTGATTTTGGAACAAGCAACTCCAATGACGGACGAAAGATTGAAACTGGATTGCTGTCACAGAAAGAGAGCTTTGGTGGCCGTGGTATAATATATGATGAATGGAAACTGATAATATAATCTTGGCACGACATTTGCATGGAAGATAATAAATTGCTATTGTTCGAAAAATGAATTTAGAAAACAAACTTAACAAGATACTGGAAGGCAGTAAAGATGAGGCAACACGTTTAGGTAGCAATCAGATTGCCCCAGAGCACCTCCTGCTTGCCCTATTGCGATACCCTACAGAAAGTATTACCACATATTTCAGTCAAAAAGGCATTGACAGCGAAAAACTGAAACAAGATGTGGAATACATGGTAAAGACGCAGGAATACAACGATTCAAACAACAATCAGATAAGTATTACGCCCGCAGCACAGATGTTGCTACGCGCTACTG
Organism: Prevotella sp.; assembly: GCA_045597685.1. Lineage (GTDB taxonomy): Bacteria > Bacteroidota > Bacteroidia > Bacteroidales > Bacteroidaceae > Prevotella. Next base: position 14,626 of record JAZLKO010000065.1, on the reverse strand, counting down.
TCATGGAATCTTTGCGAATGCGTTCACGGTCAATCGAAGCAGAACATTTGCTGCTGTCTATATTGCATAATTATGTCTTAGGAAATAATACAAAACAAATTTTGGAAAAGAATAATATTTACGAACAAGATTTCCTTGATTTTCTGAATGGAATGGGACTCACTGATGATGAGGAATTGGAAGACGATAACGATGATTCAATGGATGCAGCAGCCAGCCACACAACAGTAAAACCTCAAAATCATAAAAACACAAAGAGTAAGACACCCATGCTCGACCGTTTCGGTGTTGACCTCACAGGAAAAGCTCTCGAAAACGAAATCGACAAAGTTGTGGGGCGTAATAGGGAGATAAACCGTGTGATGGAAATACTCTGCCGCAGAAAAAAGAACAATCCTGTGCTCATCGGAGAACCAGGTGTCGGCAAGAGCGCAATAGTTGAAGGATTAGCTCAACGCATTGCAAGCAAAAGCACATCGCCAGTATTGTTCAACAAGAAAATCTACAGTCTCGACCTCAGTGCCATTGTGGCAGGTACAAAATATCGCGGACAATTTGAAGAACGTATTCATCAGCTGATAAATGAACTCGAAGAAAACAAGGACATTATTGTTTTCATAGATGAACTGCATACTATAATCGGTGCTGGCAATGTGTCTGGCGGAATGGATGCAGCCAACATACTGAAACCAGCCTTGGCTCGTGGACTAATACAATGCATCGGTGCAACGACTCTTGATGAATATCGCAAGTCTATTGAGAAAGACGGTGCTTTGGAGCGTCGTTTCCAAAAAGTGCTTGTAGAACCAAATACTACTGAAGAAACTCTGCAGATTCTGAAAAATATCAAGAAATACTATGAGAATTATCACCACGTAAAATACACCGACGCAGCACTTGAAGCTTGTGTCAGTCTCACAGACCGCTACATTTCCGACCGAGCGTTTCCCGACAAAGCTATAGATGCGATGGATGAAGTTGGCTCAAAAATCCATCTTTCAAATGCCGAAACACCACCAGAAATGGCTGAGAAGGAACGGCAGATACAGGAAGTCCGCAATAAAAAAGAATCAGCAGTTGCAGAGCAAAACTATGAAATGGCAGCTGAATGGCGTGAAACTGAGGTAAAATATGAAAATGAGTTATCTCAAATGCAGGATGAATGGCTGAAAGGAAAAAATATCGAAGCAAAGATTATTTCTGCAAATGATGTTGCCGATGTGGTATCAAAGATGAGTGGCGTTCCTGTACAGCGAATGGTTCAAACCGAAACAATTCGCATAAAAGGAATACGCGAAAATCTTATGCACGATGTTGTGGCACAGGACAAAGCCATCAGCACCTTGGTGAAAAGCATCCAGCGCAATCGTCTCGGATTCAAAGAGCTTAATCGTCCGATTGGCGTATTTATGTTTCTCGGTCCTACTGGTGTAGGGAAAACATATCTTGCTAAGAAATTAGCAGAATACATGTTTGGAACAAGCGAAGCACTGATAAGAATTAATATGAACGAATATTCCGAAAGTTTCAATATTTCCCGACTCATTGGTTCTCCTCCAGGATATGTAGGCTATGAGGAAAGCGGAGAACTGACAGAGAAAGTGCGCCGGCATCCTTATTCTATTGTTTTGCTCGATGAAATAGAGAAAGCACATGGCAATGTGTTCAACTTGCTATTGCAAGTGCTCGATGAAGGTAAACTTACCGATGGTTCTGGACGTAATATCGATTTCCGCAACACGGTAATCATAATGACCAGCAATGTTGGTACTCGCCAACTGAAAGATTTTGGCAGAGGAATTGGTTTCAATGCTGGCGGCTTGTCACATGGATATATGCTCAACGAAGATGACAAGGAATATGCCCGTGGAGTAATCCGCAAATCACTCGAAAAGCAATTCTCTCCGGAATTTTTGAATCGTTTGGATGAAATCATCACTTTCGACCAATTGGATAAAGATGCCTTGAAGAAAATTGTTGATCTGGAACTGACATCATTATCCAAACGCATCTCAACGATGGGTTATTCAATAGATGTTTCGCAAAAAGCAAAAGATTTTCTTGCAGAGAAAGGTTATGACGTTCAGTATGGAGCCCGTCCGTTGAAACGTGCACTGCAGACATACATTGAAGACGGATTGTCTGAGATGGTGGTAAACGAGGAAATCGGAAAAGGTACAAAAATAAAAGTTGATTACGACAAAAAAACAGATAAGTTGAAGTTTCAGGTTGTACAACCCAAAGAATAACCATAAAAAACATGAATAAAATAATCATCGGACTCGATGTAGGTATCAGCACTACAAAAATCGTCGGATTCAGAGGCAAGATTCTGCTCTCACCTATAAGGATTAAAGCCACCGACCCTATATCGTCATTATATGGCGCATTCGGAAAATTCCTTTTCGACAACAAAATAATGCTTCAAGATATTGATAAAGTAATGATTACTGGTGTTGGAGCGGAATATGTCAATGGCACAGTATATGATTGCACTACCGAAAAAGTTGAAGAATATATCGCTGATGCTCTTGGCGCAAGCTACAAGTCAAGCCTGGAAGATATGATTGTAGTCAATATGGGCACAGGTACCACTTATATTAAAAAATGTGGCGAAGAAATAACTCATCTCGGGGGTTTTGGACTTGGTGGCGGTGCTTTGCAGGGACTGGCACGAGTGATGCTCAAGACTGATGATATTAAAGAGGTGTCGGAAATGTCAAAACATGGTGAATTATCCAAAATAGATTTGCTGATTGGGGATATCAGCCCCATACCATTGCCAAACCTGCCAATGGATGCCACAGCATCACTATTTGCTAAGGCACAGGCAAATGCCAGTCAAGAAGATCTTGCTGCAGGCATAATCCATCTTGTACTGCAAAGTATTGGCAGCGGAGCGATATTTGCATCACTTAATACAAATATAAAGGATATTGTACTCATTGGAAATCTCTCACTCCTGCCACAATGTAAAACAGTATATCCTGAATTGGAAAAACTCTATGGGGTAAAGTTCCATGTACTGCAGAACTCACAGTTCCGCACGGCAATAGGAGCTGCACTCTATGCAATTAGGAAACCAGGGAATTAGGAATTTGGAATTCATAACAATATTTCACATAAATCTATAAATGGATTAACTTATTAAAAAAATTAAATTATGAAAAAAATTAAAATTTTTACTTTAGGGTTATGTCTGGCAATGGTATTTGCTGGATGCAACAACCTTCAGAAAGGTGCAGGTATTGGTGCAGCGGGTGGTGCAGCACTTGGTACATTGATTGGCGCATGGGCTGGTAACACAGCACTTGGTGCAGTTCTTGGAACAGCAGTAGGAACAGGTGCTGGTGCATTAATTGGCAAGCACATGGACAAAGTTGCTGCCGAAGCAGCTGCAATCAACAATGCTAAAGTGGAAAAAGTCCAAGACTCAAATGGTCTTGATGCCGTCAAGGTTAGTTTCGATTCAGGTCTGCTTTTCAAGACAGGCAAATCTGACCTCAACATCGCAATAAAAAACGACCTGAGCCAGTTTGCACAAGTGCTCAATCGCAACAACAACTGCGACATAGCAATTTATGGTCATACTGACAATACGGGATTCACTGGCAAATCAGCTGAGCAAAGTAAGGAACTCAATCTCACTCTCTCACAGGATCGTGCCGAAAGCGTTAAATCTTATCTGATGCAATGCGGAGTAAATCCAAGTCAGATTACTGCAACCAAAGGTTTTGGTCAGACAGCACCAATAGCCGACAATTCAACTGCCGATGGGCGTCAGAAAAATCGCCGTGTAGAAGTTTATCTCTATGCAAGCAAAGCAATGGTAAATAGTGCAAATGCTGGTACATTGCAATAACATTTTCTGAACCGTACATTTTTTGTATGTTTCTGCTTAAAAAAATCATACGATGGATTGTAGGACTATTTTTTGGTTCTACAATCCTTGTTGTTGTAATTTACAAGTTTTTACCTGTTTATTTCACTCCTTTAATGTTTATTCGTGCCATCGACAACATTGGCACCGAACGCAGCGTATTCTGGCATCACACATGGATAGAGCTTGATGAAATGTCAAAATATATGCCTGTAGCCGTGATAGCAAGCGAAGACCAACGGTTCATGGAACATCATGGTTTTGATTTCGACGCCATTGAACAAGCTGCAGAATACAATAAACGCCACAGGACGGCAGATGGCAAATCTACAAAAGTCAGAGGCGCATCAACCATCACCCAGCAAACTGCTAAAAATGTATTTCTTTGGCCAGGCAACTCTATGGTGCAACGCTGGATAAGAAAAGGTTTCGAATCCTATTTCACCGTTCTCATCGAACTAATCTGGGGGAAAGAGAGAATTATGCAAGTCTATCTCAATAGCATTGAAATGGGTGATGGAATATACGGAATTCAGGCTGTAGCAGAACAAAATTTCGATTGCGATGCTAACGAACTTTCTCGATCCGACTGCGCACTAATTGCTGCTACATTACCCAATCCTCGCAAATTCAGCAGCAAGGAACCAAGTTCCTATATGCTCCGACGGCAACGAGCAATAGCAGCACAAATGCGATTCATCCCATTGTTCGGAACAGAACACTAACATCATGAAAAAGATTTTTATCATAACACTGCTATTCACTGTTTTCTTATGCAGAATCTCTTCACAAAGAAACGAGATTTTTAACGACAGAATAAAAACCTTGCAAGTCATGGTCGATGACGACTGGATGAACATACCCGTGATGAAATTAGGCAGCGACAGCAGGATTTATATCTTTTTCGATGACATGACACATTCCTATCATCGCTATGTCTATCGGATTGAGCACTGTGAGGCTGACTGGAGCAAGTCAGAGGAAATTTTTGAAAGCGACTATCTCAATGGGTTCAATGGCAACACAATAGAAGACGAACCCATACAAAGCCTTAACACTACTGTGCTTTATAATAACTATTGTATCACATTCCCAAACGACAATTGTTCACCAAAGATAAGTGGCAACTACAGACTCACTGTTTATGATGAGGACGATGACAATGCCAAGATTCTTTCAGCCTGTTTTATGATTGTCGAACCGAAAATGAGCGTTTCTATGACTGCCGACAGCAACACTGATATTGATGTCAATCTCTCACATCAGCAAATAGACCTCAATGTAAACTACAACTCCATCCGAGTCACCGATCCCGATAATCAGATTTATACCGTCGTTATGCAGAATGGTCGTTGGGACAATGCCGTATGTGGCATAAAACCAAACTATAAACAGCGCGACAAGCTAACGTGGACACACAATCGTGATCTAATTTTCGACAGCGGCAACGAATATTGCAAATTTGAGATGCTTGATGCTCACAGACTGACACTCAATATCGACTATCGGCAACAAATAAAAGATTATTATCATACATTCCTCTTTCCCGTAGAAGAAAAACGCCATTACGTCTATGACGAAGATGCTGATGGAGCATTCCTAATACGCAATGGCGACGAGATAAACAGCCGCGAATGCGACTACGAATTTGTTCATTACAAAATCCATTCACCCAATCAGGCTCCAGGCAAAGTGTATCTGAATGGTGCGTGGACTAACGGCCAGTTCACCGATGAATATTTGATGCAATACAACCTTCGAGAACAATGCTACGAAGCAATGGTTCTCCAAAAACAAGGCTACTATAACTATCAGGTGTTATACATCGACTCTCGTGGAAAAGCCAGACCATTACCATCGCAAGGCAATTTCTATGAAACCGAAAACCGTTATCAAGCATTAGTCTATTACCGTGGCAATGCCGATCGCACATGGAAACTCGTAGGCTATCAGAATGTACAATATAGATGAGAGGTTTAAATGCCAAGGCATTAATTAACAATTAATAATTAACAATTAATAATTAACAATTAATAATTAATGATTCGCAATAGTTATCGTTATGAGCTTGCTCTGAGCTTGTCGAAGGGTTATCATTATCGGTTAGAGGTTAAAAGGTTAAATTGCAAAATTAATAAAATTGTAAATAAATTGTAAATAGTAAATTGTAAATGGTTCATTGTGAATCATATATTGAACTCAAGAACGTCAGGGTCAACAACCTGAAAAACATCTCTCTAAAAATTCCAAGAGGGAAATTCATTGTCATTACTGGTGTTAGTGGCAGTGGCAAGTCTTCTTTGGCATTCGACACGCTCTATGCCGAAGGACAACGTCGTTATGTGGAGAGTCTTTCCAGCTATGCCCGCCAGTTTCTTGGCAAGATGAAGAAACCTGAATGCGACTATATCATCGGACTTCCACCAGCCATTGCCATTGAGCAGAAGACAATTAGTAGAAATCCACGCTCCACTGTCGGAACATCAACCGAAATCTATGAATACCTCAAACTCTTGTTTGCACGTATCGGCAAGACTTATTCTCCTATTAGTGGAACGGAAGTAAAAAAACATTCTGTTGAAGACGTCATAAATTATATTAGCCAACACAATTCTGGAGAACGTTTCATGATTGAAGCACCAATCGTAGCTTCTGAAGACAGAACATTTGAAGAGCAGGTGGATGCTCTGAGAATGCAGGGCTACACTCACTTTGATGACCATTACCTCGTTGTCGATCGTCTCTCTGTCAACAATACCGACGACTGGCTGTCGCGTGTCACGGATTCATGTGAGACTGCCTATTATGAAGGGCATGGAGAATGCCGCATAAAGTTTGTTGCCGACAATCATGTCGCAGATTTCTCCATGCGCTACGAAGCAGATGGCATCACTTTCGAAGAACCAAACGAAAACATGTTTTCCTTCAACTCTCCACTTGGTGCTTGCCCTGAATGTGAAGGATTTGGCCGTGTCATAGGCATCGACGAACATGCTGTCATTCCCGACACCTCACTCAGCATCTATGAAAATGCTGTAACCTGTTGGCGCGGAGAAAAAATGTCGCAGTGGCAAAACGAATTCATACATCGTGCAGCAGAAGTGGACTTCCCAATTTTCACTCCATACTATTCACTTACTCAGGAACAAAAGGACTATCTGTGGCACGGTCCAGCTGGCACATCTTGCAAGGCAAACGGCAACAGTAGCCTGTGGTTTCCATCAATCGACCGTTTTTTTGAATTTGTCAAAGAAAACCAATACAAGATTCAGTATCGTGTCATGCTTGCACGTTTCAGAGGAAAAACCGTTTGTCCATTATGTCATGGAACAAGACTGAAACCCGAAGTCCAGTATGTAAAAGTCGGCCAGCGCAGCATCACCGAACTGTCCGATATGCAGCTCACCGACTTAAAGCAGTGGGTTGACAAACTGCAAGCAGAATTTCTCACCGAAACAGAATACCAGATTAGTAAGCGGCTCCTTACAGAAATATCTCATCGTCTTCAATTCCTGCTCGATGTCGGGTTAGGCTATCTCACCCTCAACCGTGCCAGCAACACACTGTCAGGCGGAGAAAGTCAGCGCATCAACCTCACAACATCACTCGGAAGCAGTCTGGTTGGCTCACTTTACATTCTTGATGAACCAAGCATAGGTCTGCATTCACGCGACACCGAACTACTGATAAAAGTAATCCGCGAACTCACAGCCATAGGCAATACCGTTGTTGTTGTAGAGCACGATGAAGAAATAATCCGTGCAGCCGACCATATCATCGACATAGGTCCCAATGCTGGTATCCACGGCGGTGAAGTAGTCTTTCAAGGTTCCCTTAACTCTAACCTCTCACCTCTAACCCCTCACCCAGCCTCTTTCACCCTCTCCTATCTCAATAACGAGCTAAATATTCCTGTGCCACAATCACGCAGAGCATGGAATAGTTTTATCAGTATCCAAGGAGCCAGGATGAACAATCTAAAAAATATTGATGTTCAAATACCTCTCAATGTCATGACTGTAGTCACAGGGGTGTCAGGCTCAGGTAAGTCATCCCTCATAAAAGGAATCCTCTACCCTGCCCTTAAAAGGCGCATGGATGAAGTAGCCGACATGCCTGGCGAACACACATCCATTTCTGGCGACATCTCAGCCATAAAACATATAGAATTCGTAGATCAAAACCTTATTGGCAAAAGCAGCCGTAGCAATCCAGCCACATACGTAAAAGCCTACGATGCTATACGCGACCTTTACGCCAATCAGCAATTGGCAAAACAAATGGGGATGAAATCACAATTCTTCTCATTCAACGCTGAAGGAGGACGATGCGAAGAATGTAAGGGTACAGGCGTTGTCACCGTTGAAATGCAGTTCATGGCAGATATTGTCCTCGAATGTAGTGAGTGCCACGGCAACAGATTTAAAAAAGACGTTCTCGATGTGTGCTATCATGGGAAAAACATCAATGATGTCCTCAACATGAGCATCGATGAAGCAATATCTTTTTTTGACGACAGTCAGCAGTCAGAGTCAGTAGCCAGTGTCAATAGTCAGAGTCATAACCAGATATGCAGAACAATAGTAAAACGCCTCCGTCCGCTATCAGATGTCGGGTTGGGTTACGTCAAACTTGGACAAAGTTCAAGCAGCCTGTCAGGTGGTGAGAGTCAACGTGTCAAATTAGCATACTATATAGGTCAAGAAAAACAAGACCCTACCCTATTCATATTCGACGAACCTACCACGGGTCTGCATTTTCACGACATCAGCAAACTGCTCAAATCCATGAACTCACTCATCGACCGCGGTCACACCATACTCATTATCGAGCACAATCTGGAAATCATCAAGAATGCCGACCATATCATCGACCTTGGTCCCGAAGGCGGCAACGAAGGCGGCTATCTCATAGCCACTGGTACTCCCGAAGAGATAGCCAATAACCCCGCATCCATAACAGGCAAATATTTGTGAAACGATAACGATAACACATAACATTATGAAAGTATTACTAATCAATGGTAGCCCAAACAAACAAGGCAACACTTACACAGCATTGGCAGAAATCGCCAATCAACTCAACAAGCATGACATCGAAAGCGAAATCGTATGGATAGGACATAAGCCTGTGCGCGGTTGCATCGCTTGCTGCAAATGTAGAGAAAATGGAAATGACAAATGCGTGTTCGATGATGACATCACAAACACGATAATCTCAAAAATGGCTCATAGCGATGCCATTATCATCGGTTCACCAGTCTATTACGGACAACCTACAGGACCTGTGCTTTGTATGCAACAGAGAGCACTTTTCGCAGGTGGAGCAAACTTCATGGGAAAGCCAGCAGCAGCCGTAGCCATCTGCCGCAGAGGTGGAGCAACAGCCGTCTATCAAACTCTTCTCATGCCATTCCAGATGATGAACATGCCAATCGTCACATCACAATATTGGAACATAGCCTACGGCAGAATCCCAGGCGAAGTTGCCAACGATACCGAAGGAATGCAAACCATGCGCACTCTGGCAAACAATATGGCAAAATTACTCAAATCAGGCTGCAAAGGTCACCATGCTTAATGTCTGCTACCAAATCCATTATTCAAACTGACGTTTTCTACATGGGAATTTGAATCGTAAGCATATAATTTTCTGCAAAATTACGGAAATTTCCTATAAATCTATTCGATTTCCCCCTGTTATTAACAATTATTTGCTGTTTTCATTTCCAGACGTTTCCGAATAAAAAAGGCAGCCGTTGCCGACTGCCTTCCGTGTCATTTCGTTATCGTTATCGTTAGAACATCTGTTTTACTGTCTTACCAGTTTTGGTGCGAATGATATTTATCTGTCCCTTCATTGGGGCTGCAAGTTTCCTACCGCTAATGTCGTAAATAGCTTCTATTTCGTCAACGCTGCCGTCTTTGTCCATAATGCCATGGATGGCTGTCGGATCACCCACACTCTCATCATCTGTTTTTATCAAGATGTTTATGACTGAAGATGAACCATCACCTTCTATGTATGCACTGAACGGGGAGATGTTTAACTTACCGTCGGCATGATAGAACACGCTATCCTTCAGGTAGTAGAGTTTTGTGTTGGTTGCACCGTCCAACTGCACCGACTGGAAGGTTCCCTTCATCTTGAAGTTGTTAGAAGTAACCTCTGTAGTTTCTGGAATAATGTATGCAGGAGACTCTCCTTTCAGCGTGATGCTATCGCTCACGCCTTCGTTCTTGAACAGGTAAGGTATGCCAGCCTCTATCTCATCCGCCGGCGTGAATACTAACGTACTACTATTCGTAGGTGTCTCTTCATCCAGTTTATAGAATTTAAGTCCTTCAATGCCGCTTTCTGGCTCGAATGGCAGGACGATGGTGCCAAATTTCCCTTTCTCCAATGTGCCTTTATAAGTTGCTCCGTTTGCGATGAATGGAACAGGGCAAATGAAGTCTTCTTTCTTAGAATCATCAAAGACAAGGGTATAATTATAATCACCATCCCTATTGACATAGAAGTTGTTATTTCCTATACGACCCTGATAAACCGTATCCTCGCCGAATACAGGATATTCGTCTGTACCCATTTCTTGTGCCCATAGATATTTTGCTGCTGATGCGCCATTCAGCAGCCAGCACACTTCGCCACTTGCAAAGGTAGTAGAATCTTTCACTTCAACTTTGTCAATCTTGGCATCATTGATATTGTTTATAGCACTTCTGCTCACTCCTTTGAGTGCATAGCAGTTTTCTACGCTGGAATATGCATCAGCTCTTTTAACTATCAAATCAACAATTCCACTACCATACGAATTGATGTGACCTACATTATGGCAATTAGTTATCCGTCCTTTTTCACGGCACCATCCTGCGATGCCACCTCCGTATGCCACCGTACTTGCATTAAAACAATTGTCAATATGCCCATTAGTCAAGTCACCACAAATACCGCCATTCAAGGCTCCGCCGCCGTTCATATAACTATCAACCAAGCCAAGATGGTGAACATACGCATTATTATCTAATCTGCCAAACAAGCCTACGCTCAAGTTTTCGATAAAGTTGTTATGGTAAAGTCCGCTGATGGTGTGTCCATTACCATTAAACTCTCCGCAGAATGGTTTGTCGCTATTGCCGATAGGTGTCCATACCTTGAATGGATCGTTGAAAGGATCATTATTATTAAGGCTGCCATCTTCTTTCAGCACATTTTCATTGGCTTCGATGTCTTTAGTAAGTTTGCCACAAATGTTACCTTTGCCTTTCAAGCTAACTTCGATGGCGAAGCCCATAAGTTGTGCATAATTTTCTATTTCAAAAGGTTTGCCAGATGTCCCGTCTCCTTTTCCAGAACGCCACGATTTCACATATTTTGTACCCCAAGGATAGAAGCCATTTGTATTTTCCACATATATTGTGGTACTATCATTAATAGCATCTGTGGCGACATTAAAAGGTGATGAGGTGCCAAGATAGAAAATCTCCTCCAACCCTTCGCAATCGCCGAAAGCATTATCTTTAACACTTGAGAGTGTACCCATAATAATGGCTGTGCGCAAATTATCACATCCACCGAATGCGTCTTCCTCAATATTATACACTTTATCAGCAATTGTGACCGAAAGCAGATTGCCGCAGTTGCTAAATGCATCTTCACTGATTGCTGAGAGCGGTTTGGAAAAATACATGGTTCCAGTTCCGCGATCATAAGTGTTTAACAGGCAATCACTCATTTTACCCGCTACCTTTCCGTCAGTTGTCGTATATCTCAACATCATATCATTAGGGTAAAGAATAATTCTATCTTTGTTGCCATAATGATTTTTGAGGTCATTCATGACGGCTTGGTTCTTAGCATAAATAAACGGATTTGAAGGAAAGCCAAAAGAAGAAGGAGATTTATCTGCCAAGAAAATAATAGTTAACAAATTTGGGCAGTTGCTGAATGCATTATTTGAAATAGAGTTCGAGCCACTTATAATAACGACAGTATGCAACGCATTACAGCCATCAAAGGCAAGTGAATAAATTCCCAAGTCGGGGGAACTGTTACTGATTTTCACTTCAGGAAGTAATTGGTTATTCTGAAATGCGTTGGATGCTATCGTTTTCAACGATGTGGCATTTGTTAAGTCAAGTTCTACAACACCACCCCCCGTTTTACCATAAAAGCAGTACTCTGGAATAGTCGTTACACTTGGACCGATTTTGACCTTTATTCCTTCGCAAGGGGCCTGATAGAATGGTGCTTGATGCCTTCTATTTTGTTTTCCTTGATCTTGATACTTGAGATTTCTGCCGACATAGACACTTTCCAACCCCCCACACCAAGAGAAAGCCCCCCAACTATTGGTGGTACGATAGCAAAACAATTCGTTGTTTGCATCTTCAATAATGACTTCCTCAATTGCATCATTTCTATAGGTTTCCGTAAGTGCTTTGATGCGCAATTTGCCTTCCAATGCAAATGTTTCTAAGGCTATGACTGTGGATGGGATGGATATTTTACCAACTTCATGGTCCATATTATACCAAAAAAACTGTTCACCGATAGCAACTACAGTATAATCGACATTTCCATGCCTGATAACTCTTGGAATATACATTTCTTTACTTTTGTTTGTTTTAGTACAATATGCTGCCACTGCATAGTTGCCGCTACTTGGTGTATGAACCTCTGTTCCATCATAAGTATATGTGTATTGTTGATTGCTATAAAGCGAATATCTTATTCCATCTATATCCAACAAATAATTGGGATTTATGTTTCCACAACGCCTTCCATGGTCAGGCCTTCCATTGTTATAGTTTGCCCACATTTCACCGCAGCACATCAACAGCACTGCAAAAACCAAACATTTAAAAATCTTCTGTTTCATAATCGTTATATTTGTTAATTATTAATCATTCGTAAAACGGGTCTTCATCCCATTAACCAGTAACAATCTTGGCAATGTCGGATGAGACAACTTATTTATACTCTATTCCGAAGTCGTAATGCTTGTCATAATCTTCGCGAAGACAGTACATCAATGATTGTGTTTTTGTGTCATACACTTCTGACCACAGGGTAATCCACGGCCACTGATTCTTATCATTCCAATTGATGAATGGGTTGAGATACGTCATATCAAGCATTGATTTGATGGCATCCTCGTCATTGTTCATAATACGAACAGACTTGCACATTTCCATTGCGCCTGTAACGGTCAATTTGGTATCCTTCAGTTTATTGAACTGTGTCTTAAGAGTTTCATAACGCCAGAAACCGATTTCCTTGACACCTTCCGGACACGGTTTCTTGTCCTTAGACAGATAGAAATTCGTTGACAGCACATAATTGGCATTATTCCCCTGACGTTCATACAGGTCTTCACTGTCAGCACGCATTATCTTTATGCCATCGCCAACCCATTCCACTACAACGCGGCCACCCTTGTTGTCGGCAATTACAAAATGCATATCTATACAATACATAGGGTCGGGATTGGTAGCAAACATGGTCTGCACCGCATAGCTTGAAATCAAATCCGTAGCCTCCTTGACAGTTGTACATTTATCAAGAATCAAACGCGGTATCAGGACATTGAGCAGATTTTTCTGACCATCCTTAGCTTTCTGGAACACTCCATCATATTCCAGGACCATCAGTCCGCACATAAGCCCCGCATCATTGATTCCGTCAAGAATGAAATATGGTGAATAGAGAACAAACTCCTTCATCTTGTCATCTTGATAGCCACGTTCGTCTGTAATCAAATTGGATACAGGAGACAAATCGGCACAACCGACAACTGCATGGCGTACTATCCTGCCATTCGCATCTTTTACCTGTGGAGTGTGAATAATCATAATATGTTCATCCATTGGCGGGAAGTCGTAATTACGGCCAAGGATATAGCCTCCGTCTTCGGCTGCGGCTGAAAAACAGGTACACCCCAAGCCTAATGAGGTATTAGCAATATTGAATGGGAAATAGTACTGTGATTTTGGCAGAATCACGCTCTTAATGTCATTTATTATGTCTAACATATTAGAAGCACCCAACGCCAGAACATCATCCAATTTGTAATCTGCCGTATAGTTTATTTCGTAAAGATAGCCACCGCTATCAACAGGGCGGAGCGTATTGATGGTAGCCCATTGCTCATCCGTCCAGGTGACATCGGAAGACCTGACATCAGAAGATTCATTACTATCGCACCCAATAAGCATAACGGATGCTATCACAATCATTGCTAAAGAAATTCTTTTCATACGTAATTTATTTTTATATTTGTTGTATTTGCTAATTATTATCATCCATAGAATGGGTCTTCATCCCGTTTACCAGCAAGTCGGTAATTGCCATTATTATAATCGTACCAATAGCCATCAGTATCGAAAAACCAATTTGTGAACTTACGCAACGCATTGCTATCAAATCCAGGGAGGCCAATCAAAGCAGGGAAAAACTCGTTGCGACCCTCTATGAGAATGAGGTCACATTCCGTATCGTATGACATTTCCTCACAATCTTCCATGCTACAAAACATTTGAAGTCCATGATGTGCTTGTTCCATAGACCATGCTCCTGTTCTGACGCAATAAGTGCCATTTTCTTTTCTTTCTTTCGCATCTACGAGAGTGTTATGGACTTCAGAGCCATAATAGAAGACTGGGAAATACGGCCACCCGAAACCATTCGTCATAATATGTTGCTCTTTCGGGAAATTGTATTGATTGAACTTCTTTTCCAAATCAT